>CAYUHD010000044.1:0-11974 GCA_964444385.1 uncultured Gammaproteobacteria bacterium | reverse complement strand
TAGATAACATTTCCAAACTGGAAGAAGCAAAGAAACATTTACTTAACAATAAAATTGATGTATTGGATGGATCTAATCAAGACGCTCAATCAAGAGGAGTTGGAGGATTACTTAAATTTAGTGACCCTTCAGGGAATCCTATTGAAATATATTATGAACCTACTTTGGATTATAAATTTCAATCGCCAGTACCAAATCAAACTTTTGTTGCTGGTCATTTAGGACTGGGTCATTTGATGATTTTAGCTTCAAATAGAAAGCAAACATACGATTTTTATACCAAAATTCTTGGATTTAAACTTACAGACTATATAAGTTTTGAGGGTGGTGATGGAGCCTGGTTTATGAGATGTAATCCTAGACATCATAGTATGGCTTTATCTAAATTTGGAGAAGCTAATGGTATGCATCATATTATGTTTCAAGTTGATTCAATCGATAGTGTAGGCAAAGCATTAGACAGAATTAATGCTGCAAATATTCCAATTAGCTCAACTCTTGGTAAACATATTAATGATCTAACAACAAGTGTATACATTAAGGGACCTAATGGTTGGGATATAGAAATTGGAGCTGATACATTAAATATTCATGATGATGATAAATGGATACCTAAGCAATTTGTTGAAGGAGATATCTGGGGTCATCATGGAATAATGGACTCCATAGCTGAAGTAAGCGCTGAAATTGAAAAAAAGGATGATGGGAAAAATTAATTTTACCTCAGAAGCTATAGATATAGGAATTGTTACTGTTAATAAAGAATCCGTTCTTAATTTTTATGAAAATATTCTAGGCTTTAGTAATGAAACTCAAATTCCATTTCCTGGACTGGGAACAGTTAACAAACTTTCTTATGGTATTGGTTATATTAAAATACTTGTTCTTGATAATGATCCTTTAAATGATAACCCTGTAGGAGATTTTTCCATGTCAAATGGAATAAGATATATAACTATTAACTTAAGCAATTTGGATGAGATAATTAATCTATGTAATGATAATGGGATTAATATTATTAATCCTGGTACAACTATCCGCCCTGGTGTTGAGGTAGCATTAATTCAAGATCCAGATGGTAATACTATTGAGTTAATGCAAGTTAGCTAGCATATCTTATACACAGCATTTATTTTTAACTTTATATTAATACACACTTATATAAGTAATTCATATATATATACACAGTAATTTAAATTCTATATACTGTGTATGCTATGAAGGGGGCATCAAAAAGTTGGAATATATCAAAAGGCATATCTATATATCTTAGAAAAGATAGTCCTAAATACTATGGATGTTTAAGAATTGATGGTAAATATTATCGCAAGTCTTTAAATACAGTAGATAAAGATCAAGCAATTTCACTTGTTTTAAAGTGGAATGATGTAAAAACTAACGAAATTTCAAAATCTCTTTTATCAAAAAAAACTAAATTAACTGATCATCCATTAAATATTACATATAGCTTAGATGATAAATATTCATTGGATAAAGGTAGAGTTTTTCTAACTGGCACACAAGCTTTAGTAAGGTTGCCAATAATACAAAGAAAAATAGATACAAATAATGGTATTAATTCTGCAGGTTATATTTCAGGTTATACCGGTTCGCCATTAGGTAGTTATGATCATGCTTTAAACCAAGCATCTGATTTCTTGAAAAATAATCATATAGTTTTCCAACCTGGAATTAATGAAGATTTGGCTGCTACAGCTCTTCATGGATCACAACAAACAACATTAGTAGAAAAACCTAAATATCATGGCGTTTTTGGGATTTGGTATGGCAAAGGACCTGGAGTAGATAGATCAGGAGATGCATTAAAACATGGTAATTATGCTGGTACATCTAAATATGGTGGTGTATTAGCATTAGCCGGCGATGATCATGGTGCAAAATCCTCAACAACTGCTCATCAAAGCGATCATGCATTTATTCATTTTGGAATGCCTATTCTTAACCCATCAACTGTTCAAGATTATTTAGATTTTGGAATTCTTGGATTTGCAATGTCTAGATATTCTGGATGTTGGGTTGGTTTTAAATGTGTTACTGATACTGTAGAAAGTGCAGCTTCAGTAGATATTAGTTTAGATAGATTTAAGCCTATCATTCCAAAAGATGGCTCAATAGGTGATGAAAATATCCATATTCAATGGGGTTTTGCACCTGCTGCATCTGAACCCAGATTATATAAAGTTAGATTGCCTGCTGCACAAGCATTTGCAAGGGCTAATTCTATAGATAAAGTTATTTTTAAAGATAAAAAGAAGCTAGCAATTATAACTAGCGGAAAAGCATATTTAGATGTACGACAGGCACTAGATGAATTAGGTCTTGACGATAAAGAATGCAAGAAGATAGGAGTATCTTTATATAAAGTTGGTATGGTTTGGCCGCTAGAAGATCAAAAAATATTAGATTTTGTAGAAGGCCATAAAGAAGTTTTAGTCATTGAAGAAAAAAGAGCGATTGTTGAAGATCAATTAACAAAATATCTTTATAACAAGAAAAATAGACCAAATATTGTTGGTAAAAATGATGAAAATGGCGATTACCTGGTTCCTAGTGAAGGTGAGTTATCGCCTAGTTTAGTTGCTTTAATTATTGCTAAAAGAATTATAAATCTATCCTTAAAAGTAGACTTATCAGAAAAAGTTAAGAAAATAGAAGATTTTCTAGAGTCTATTAATCAGTCCCCTGGATCAAATTTATTTAGATTGCCAAGTTTTTGCGCTGGCTGTCCCCATAATACTTCTACTAAAGTCCCTGAAGACAGTTTTGCATTTGGCGGAATTGGTTGTCATGGAATGGCTACTTTTATGCCGGAGAGACATACATACAATCTTGGTCAAATGGGAGGTGAGGGTGTTATGTGGACCGGAATTGCTCCTTTTACAGAAACAGATCACATTTTTCAAAATTTAGGTGATGGAACTTATTATCACTCTGGAATACTTGCTTTAAGATCAGCTGTCGCCTCAGGCGCAAATGTAACATATAAGATTTTAGTTAATGACGCTATTGCAATGACAGGCGGTCAAGAAATTACTGGTAAAGTAAGAATTGATGACCTAACTTGGCAAGTTCATTCAGAAGGAGCAAAGAAAGTTGTTGTTGTTACGGATTATCCAGACAAATATCCTAAAAATACATCTTTCGCTCCAGGTGTTGAAGTATTTCAAAGAGATAAGCTTGATGAGGTTCAAAAGAATCTTAGAGAAATCAAAGGCGTTACAGTTATTCTTTATGATCAATATTGCGCAACTGAATTAAGAAGAAGAAGAAAACGTGGTTTAGCCGAAGAGCCAAAGAAAAAAATATTTATAAATCCATTAGTTTGTGAGGGATGTGGTGATTGTGGGGTTGAATCTAATTGTATTGCTATTGAGCCTCTTGAAACTAAATTTGGAAGAAAAAGACAAATTAATCAATCTGCTTGTAATAAAGATTTTTCATGCACTAAAGGATATTGCCCAAGCTTCCTTACAATTACCGGTGGTAAATTAAAGAAAAAATCTAAATCTTCAGATAAATCTTATGATTATTCTAGAATCAATTTACCTACACCATTATCTCCAGATATGGATAAACCCTTCAATATCCTAATAACAGGAATTGGTGGATCTGGCGTTATTACTTTAGGCGCGATACTTGGTACAGCAGCTCATCTTGAAGGTAAAGGATCATCAACGTTAGATGTTGCTGGATTAGCTCAAAGGAATGGTCCGGTTACAAGCCACCTAAGAGTTGCTAATTCTCAAAATGAATTACATGCGACGAGAATAGCATCTGGATCAGCAGACTTAATCATTGGATGCGATATTGTTGTAACAACCGGAATAGAAGCAATGTCAAAGATTAGCCCAGGAAGGACTAATATGATTATAAATAATCATGTTGCGCCAACTAGTACTTTTGCTAGTGATCCTGATCTAGATCTATCTTCAGCAAGGATGATCAAAGGACTAAAAGATGTAGGATCTGAAGAATTAATGCATTTTATAAACGCAAGTAGATTTTCTACTTCCCTTATGGGTAACGCTATTGGAGCAAATTTATTTTTAGTTGGTTACGCAATACAAAAAGGTTTATTTCCTATTTCTTTAAAAGCGATTGAAAGGGCTATTGAGCTTAATGGAGTTTCCATTGAGATGAACAAAGAAAGTATTTATTGGGGTAGATTAGCTGCAATTGATATTAAGAAAGTTGAACAAGTTGCTTACTCTGATACTGACATTAATGAAGATTTAGAAGAGCTATCATTAAAATCAATAATAAAAGATAGATCTAAATTTTTAACAAGTTACCAAGATCTTAAATATGCAAATAAATATAATTCGTTTCTTAATAAGATAATAAATGTAGATAATTTAATCTCGAATGATAGAAATGAATTTTCTATTGCGGTAGCAAAAAATTATTTTAAATTAATGTCTTATAAAGATGAATATGAAGTAGCAAGATTGCATACTGGTAAAGAGATCAAGGAATACTTAGATGATAAATTAGAAGGTGATTATACGATTGAATATTCTTTGGCTCCACCAGTTTTTGGAGGTAGAAATAAAACTACTGGTAAGTATCCAAAAAGAAAACTACCATCCTTCACATATTATATTTTCAACGTCTTAAAATACTTTAAATTTCTAAGAGGAACATCATTTGATATATTTGGATTATCTAAACATAGGAAAATAGAAAGACAGTTAATTGTTGAATATGAGCAGATGATTACAAAAATCCTTAATAATATTAACAATGATAATTATGATGTAGCAATTAAAATTGCATCTCTGCCTCAGCAAATTAAAGGTTACGATGTTATCAAAGAATTAAATATAGAAAAAACAAAGATATTAGAAGATAAATATTTTAATGAATTCAATGGAAATAATATTAATATAGTAAATAAATATCCTATCGCTGCAGGTGAATAAATATGAATGAGGACGTATATATTATTGGAATTGATATGATCAAATTTGGACGATTTCCAAATAAATCTGTTCCTGAGCTTGCAGCTGAATCTATTTTGCTTGCTTTAGATGATGCCAATTTAACAATGGGTGACATGCAGGCTTTTTATTGTGGAAACATAAAAGAAGTTAATAGAATGGTTGGCCAAAAAACATTGCAATTAATTGGCCAGACAGGAATTCCTATTGTTAACTGTACAAATGCATGTGCAACAGGAGCTACTGCCTTTAGAGAAGGCTGGATGTCTATAAAAGCAGGTCTATATGACACAGTATTGGTATCTGGAGTTGAAAAAATGGGGACAGGTTTATTGGGCGGTGAATCACTTGATGAAGGAATTCCGATAGAAGGTCTTTTGGGGTCTTTAACAATGCCAGCTGTTTTTGCTGAGGCAGGGATGGAACATGCAAGATTATATGGAACTACTTTTGAACAATTTGCCAAAATATCAGTTAAAAATCACCACCATTCAACAATGAATCCTAAATCAAGATATCAAATAGAAACCCCTTTAGATGAAGTTATGAATTCTGAGATGATTGCTTATCCAAATACTAAATTAATGTGTTCAGCTAATGTAGATGGTTCAGCTGCAGCTGTTTTAGTTTCTGAAAAAAAAGCTAAATCACTTGGTTTAAAAAGAGCAATCAAAGTTAGGGCATCAGCTTTAACAAGTGACCCTTATGAGGAAAGAAATTTAGTTATGCCTAATGTTAATACTTTAACTAGAAACGCTGTTAAAGATGCATACGATATGGCTGGTATAGGTCCCGAAGACCTTGATTTAGTTGAATTGCATGATTGTTTTGCATCTGCTGAAATGCTTCATTATGGAAATTTGGGTTTATGTAAAGATGAAGATTCTGGAAAACTTGTTGATGAGGGTTATTTTGAAATTGATGGAAAACTTCCAGTTAATTTATCTGGAGGTCTATTAGCAAAAGGTCATCCTACAGGGGCAACAGGAGTTGCTAATCTATATGAAATTTGTACTCAATTAAGAGGAGAAGCCGGTCAGAGACAGATCAAAAATCCTAAAATTGGACTTGCACATGTTATTGGACTTGGAAGTGCTTGCGGTATCCATATTTTAGAAAAATCTTCATCCTAGTCATTTAATGGCGGTAAATATTAAATATATATTTCTTGTAACTATCTTTTTATTTTCATGCTCTAGGTATGAATATGATATTTTGATTGTCAATGGAACAATTGTTGATGGGTCTGGATCAGCTTCCTATGAAGCTGATATAGGAATCAATAATGATCGAATCATTAAAATAGGTGATTTATCTCATTCATCAGCAAAACATACAATTGATGCGTTTAATTTAATAATATCTCCTGGATTTATAGATTCTCATACTCATGCTGTAAGAGGCATCTATGATGTACCAACTGCAGAAAGTTCAATCTTACAAGGAGTTACAACACTTACAGAGGGTAATGATGGAACTTCGCCATTTCCCATTGATGAACATTATAAGAAAATCCAGGATACTAAAATAAGCCCAAATTGGTCGGTATTTGTAGGTCAAGGAACCATTCGTGAAAAAGTTATGAACATGGAAAACCGTAACCCTACAAAAGATGAATTATCCTTAATGAAAGATATGGTTGCAGAAGCTATGGAAGATGGCGCTTTAGGCCTATCTACCGGTCTTTTTTATGTACCCGGAAGTTTTTCAACTACCAACGAAGTAATTGAATTATCAAAAGAAGCTTCAAAATATGGCGGTATTTATATTTCTCACATGAGAGAAGAAGCTTCTGAAATAATTAAATCAATTAACGAAACAATTAATATTGGCATTGAGGCAAATATTCCTGTTCAAATAACTCATCATAAGATAATTGGTAAAGATAATTGGGGTCTTTCATCTGAAACTTTAAAATTGGTAGATGCAGCCATAGAAGAAGGACTACAAGTTAGCATTGATCAATATCCATATACGGCTTCACAAACATCTATCAGGGCTTTAATTCCTCAATGGGCTCAAGCCGGCGGTAGAAAAGCATTATTAGAGAGAATAGATGATCCAGCTACAAGACAACTTCTAATTGACGGAATTATAGAAAGAATCTTATATGATAGGGGTGGCGGACACCCTAAAAATATTTTTATTTCAAAGAATACTTGGGATACCTCAATGGAAGGTAAAAATCTTGCTGATTTGTGCTTAGATAAAAGGCTCGAACCAACTCCTCTTAATGCAGCATTAATTGTTTTTGAAATAGTTAAAGGTGGGGGCGCATCAGCTGTATATCATGCAATTAATTCAAATGATGTTGATATAATAATGCAGCACCCAATGACTTCTATAGCTTCAGATGGCCCGTTAACTGTATTTAAAGAAGGCGCTCCACACCCAAGAACTTATGGGACTTTTGCACGTGTGTTAGGTCGTTATGTAAGAGAAAGGAATATTTTAACTCTAGAGGAAGCTATCAGAAAGATGACAAGTTTACCTGCTTCAATTCTATCAATTAAAAAAAGAGGGTTAATAAAAGAAGGTTATTTTGCAGATATTACAATTTTTAATTCAAACCATATAATTGATAAAGCATCATTTGAAGATCCTCATCAATATGCAATAGGTGTTGATTTTGTATTGGTTAATGGAACGATTGTTGTTGAGGATGGTAATCATAACGGGAAAAGACCTGGAAGGATCCTATATGGTCCAGGATATAGAGAAAATTAATGACCACAGATCTAAATTCACATATTAAAAAAAATGAAAATGTAATGATTTATGTTGATGGTGAATTATTCCATAGAAATGAAGCTAAAATTTCTGTCTTTGATAGTGGATTCATGATGGGAGATGGGGTATGGGAAGGTCTTAGACTGGTTAAAAATAACTGGCTATTTTTAGACGAACATTTAGAGAGGTTGTCTGAAGCTGCTAAAGCTATTGACTTAGATATAGGTTTATCAATTAATGAATTGAAGGATGCTTTAGAGCAAACTAAATCTGCAAACAATATGACTGATAAAGCTCATGCTCGTTTAATGGTTACAAGGGGTGTAAAGAGTAAGCCTTTTCAAAAACCATCTTATTCAATGGATGGTTCAACAGTAGTTATCATTATGGAACATTCTGATGATTCAGCTAATAGAGAAGCTATTTCGCTTGCTACCGTTCCACAAATTCGAGGAACGCCCATGATGCAAGATCCTAAACTGAATAGTCACTCAAAATTAAATTGCATTTTAGCTTGTATACAAGCTGAAAAAGCAGGAGCAGATGAGGCATTAATGTTAGATCCTCTAGGCTTTGTAAATACAACAAACTCATGTAATTTTTTTATAGTTAAAAACGGTGAAGTATGGACAAGTACAGGTGATTACTGCATGAATGGAATCACAAGAAAGAAAGTTATTTCTATATGCAAAGAAAATAAGATTCCAGTTTTTAAAAAAAACTTCTCTCTTGTTGATGTATATGCAGCTGATGAATCTTTTGTAACAGGAACTTTAGGTTCAATAACGCCAGTTAATGAAATTGATGGCAGGAAGATTGAAGATAAAAGCAATCATAAGATTACTGAAAAACTTCAAAGTTTATATCTTCAATTAGTAACAAATGGCTGAAAGACTCAATCTTGCTATGTGGTCCGGTCCACGCAATCTTTCAACGGCTCTTATGAGAAGCTTTGGTAATAGAGAAGATATTATTGAAGTAATTGATGAGCCATTCTATGCATCATATTTAAAAGAATCTAATAAAAAACACCCTATGTATAAGGAAGTCTTAGATAACCAAGAAACCAACTGGAAGATAGTTGTGGATAATTGTTTAAAAAAGGATGGTATAGGCATATGTTATCAAAAACACATGGTTCAACATATTCTCCCTAGTTTTGAAAAAAAATGGATTCTAAAATGCGTAAATTGTTTCTTAATAAGAGAGCCAAAGGAAGTTATATCAAGTTTTTTAAAAAAATGGCCTGAGGCTGATTTTGAAGACTTTGGCTTTTTAGATCAAATTAACTTATTTAATTACATCAAGAATGAAACAGGCATGACTCCAGTAGTTATTGATGCAGCGGACTTACGAGATAGTCCTGAGACTTATTTACCAAGATTGTGCTCTAAACTAAATATATCTTGGGATCCAAAAATGCTGCAATGGGATGCAGGCTTTAAACCATATGATGGAATTTGGGCCTCCCACTGGTACCCATCAGTGAAGACATCAACTGGTTTTAAAAAAAACATACAACAAAAAGAGTTCCCCGATACAGTATTAAACTTTGCAGCTATGGCTGAAGATTCATATCATGAGTTACTTACCTATAAGATATAGCAAATGAAGCAAAATTATTGGCGCTCTAACTTAAAAATTCTTTCAATCCTTCTCTCTATTTGGTTCATTGTGTCATTTGGATTTGGAATTATTTGGTCAGATTTTCTTGATCAACTTCAAATTGGTGGATTTAAGCTTGGATTTTGGTTTGCTCAACAAGGCAGCATTTATTTCTTCGTATTATTAATTTTTATTTATATATATCTAATGAATAAATTAGATAAAAAATTTAAAGAAAAATCTGAAGAGGAGCTTTAAGATCTATGGATACCCAGGTTCTTACTTATATTTTTGTTGGCCTTTCTTTTGCCTTGTATATTGGTATCGCCATTTGGTCTCGTGCCTATTCAACAAATGAATTTTATATAGCTGGAAAGGGGGTTCACCCAGTTGCAAATGGCATGGCAACAGCTGCTGACTGGATGTCAGCTGCTTCATTCATTTCCATGGCTGGTCTAATAGCTTTTCTTGGTAAAGATGGTTCAGTGTATTTGATGGGCTGGACAGGTGGATATGTTCTTTTAGCTTTATTGTTGGCTCCATATTTAAGAAAATTTGGTCAATACACAGTTCCTGATTTTATTGGAGCAAGGTACTACTCAAATGCAGCTAGATTGGTTGCTGTGATATGCCTGATATTTGTCTCATTTACTTATGTAGCTGGTCAAATGAGAGGTGTAGGTATTGTATTCTCAAGATTTCTTGAGGTTGATATTAATCTAGGAGTAATTATTGGTATGTGCATAGTATTCTTTTATGCAGTCTTAGGTGGTATGAAAGGCATCACATACACTCAAGTAGCGCAGTATTGTGTATTAATTTTTGCTTATTTAGTTCCAGCAATTTTTATTTCTATCCTCATGACTGGCAATCCGATTCCTCAATTAGGTTTTGGAGACACGCTTGTTAATAGCGATGTGTACTTATTAGATAAATTAGATAAAGTCACGACTGAGCTTGGATTTAATGCTTATACGGAAAATACCAAATCTAATATTGATATTTTTTGTATTACTGCTGCTTTGATGTTTGGAACAGCTGGTTTACCGCATGTGATTGTTAGATTTTTTACAGTTCCAAAGGTAAGTGATGCTAGAAAATCAGCTGGATATGCTTTGATATTTATTGCTATTTTGTATTCAACTGCCCCTGCAGTTTCTGCATTCGCTCGAATGAACTTCATTGATTCTGTGCAGGAGGTTCAATACAAAGAAGCGCCAAGCTGGTTTAAAAATTGGGAAAATATTGGATTAATTGCTTGGAAAGATAAAAATAATGATGAACTCATTCAATATTCATCCGGTAATGCATTAGAGGGAGTAAAACCTAATTTTGATAATGGAAGAGGGCTCTCTGGTGAAAGGCTGGTAAATAACACTCCAGATTTAACAAATTCTAATGAGGTTTATATTGATAGGGACATCATGGTCCTAGCTAACCCTGAAATAGCTCAATTACCTGGTTGGGTTGTTGCATTGGTAGCTGCAGGTGCTTTAGCCGCAGCATTATCAACTGCAGCTGGTTTATTGCTAGTTATATCTGCCTCAATCTCACATGATCTTTTGAAGAAAACTTTCATGCCTCAAATAACTGAAAAACAAGAACTCTTCTATGCACGCTGTTCTGCAGCTGTTGCGATATTTATAGCCGGACTTTTTGGTATATACCCACCTGGATTTGTGGCGCAAGTAGTAGCATTTGCATTTGGTTTAGCTGCAGCAACAATATTTCCCGTCTTATTAATGGGGATATTTTATAAAAGATTGAATAAAGAGGGTGCAATAGCAGGAATGCTTTCTGGATTAGTTATTACCTCTGCTTATATAATAAATTATAAGTTTGTAAATGTTCATTTGAATTCAGCCGATAATTGGTTTTTAGGAATATCCCCTGAAGGATTTGGTTTTATTGGAATGATTATTAATTTTGTTGTTGCTCTCATTGTTTCTTCATTATTTTTTAAACCACCAGAAGATATCTACCGAATGGTTGATAAAATCAGACAACCTTAATTTTAATAAAAACTATTGACATTATTTATGTCAATAGTTTATCTTTAATTACATATATTTGGAGATCAATTGATGAATAAACTCTTTTCAATACTATTTTTTGTCATAGTCATATGCTTAGGACTCTTTAATTACTCTAGAAATTCAGATGTAAATGTTAATTATGAAAGGTTTAATTTAGTTGCTCCAGGCATATTAAGAACACCAGAAGAACGTTTCGTAGATATAAAAGATTACCCATTTAAATCTAATTATTTAACCATTGGTGATACTCGGATTCACTATTTAGATGAAGGCCCTAAAAACGGGGAAGTTATATATTTACTGCATGGCGAGCCTGCATGGAGTTATTTATTTAGAAAAATGATTCCTACTCTTACTAAAGCAGGGTATAGAGTCATAGCGCCTGATATGGTTGGATTTGGTAAATCTGATAAATATATTTCAATTGATGATTATTCTCATCAAATGCATGTAAATAAAATGACTCAATTAATTACAGAACTTGATCTAAAGAATATTACTGCCCATGTTCATGATTGGGGTGGTTTAGTTGGACTTAGGGTTATAGCAGAGGTACCTGATAGGTTCTCAAGAATTATTGCATCCAATACAGGCTTGATAGCTCCAGGAAGAGGTTTTTTTAAAGATTTGATGTCTTTCAAT
>CAYUHD010000043.1:0-11982 GCA_964444385.1 uncultured Gammaproteobacteria bacterium | reverse complement strand
GATCAATTCCAGGAATTGGTATATGAGTTCCAAGGCGATAAACAACAATGGCCATAAAGACGAATCTAAGCCTTCTCCACAAGTCGGTCATTCCTTTATTTTGATCAGCCATATAAGTTACTATGTAGCTTCCTGTGTATTTTCATTAATTTTTTTATCTGTTTTCTTTAAAGTTTTAACAAACTTTTCTTTGGTGGGTTTTGTTTCTAAAGATGTAACAGTTCCACCAGCTTTTTCTATAGATTCCTTCGCACCACGTGTTACGAGAATGCCAGTCACTCGCATAGGTTGTAAGATCTTACAGACACCAAAAATTTTTACTTTCTTGGTCGCCTGAGAAATGACCCTGCTAGCTTTTAAAGTTTCTAAATTTACTTCTGACATAGAGGCTATATTTTTGAGGTTAACCTCTTTAGATCCTCTATTTACTCTTGATGAAAAACCAAACTTAGGAATCCTTTGTTGCAATGGCATTTGACCACCCTCAAAACCTCTTGCAATTGAGCCCCCAGATCTAGATTTCTGACCTTTATGACCTCTTCCTGCAGTTTTACCAGTTCCTGAACCAATACCTCTTCCAACACGTTTACTATTTTTATTTGTACCTGTACTGGTAAGAGTATTTAACCCTAAAGAATTATTTTTTTCTGAATTTTCCATCTTTAGCTCTCTTTAACTTCTAACATATCTCTTATTTTATAAATCATGCCTCTATTACTAGGAGTATCTTCAACGGTTACAGTTTGTTGTAACTTTCTAAAACCAAGTCCTTTGACACATTTTTTATGATTAGGCAGTCTGCCAATACTGCTCTTTATAAGTTTTATATCTATTGTTTTATTGCTCATGATATTTCTACTGTCTTTTTGCCTCTTCTTAAAGCTACTTCTTCAGGTGATTCCATTGAACGCAATGCGTTAATGGTAGCCCTTACCACATTAACTGGATTTGTTGATCCATAACATTTAGCCAAAACATTTTGAACACCAACTAACTCGAGAACAGCCCTCATTGCTCCGCCAGCAATAATTCCAGTTCCTTCGGCAGCTGGCTGCATATAAACCTTTGCAGCACCATGTTTTGCTTTTACTGGGTACCATAGAGTTGATGCATTTAAACTAACATCGACCATATTTCTTCTAGCATTCTCCATCGCTTTTTGAATTGCAATTGGTACTTCTTTTGCTTTTCCTCTTCCAAATCCAACTTTACCCTTGCCATCACCTACAACACATAAAGCTGTGAACCCAAAAATACGCCCACCTTTTACAACTTTTGCAACTCTGTTTACCTGAACAAGCTTTTCCTCAAGAGCATCTTGTTGCTGTAAAGTATTATTTTGTTGACTCATTTTTTAAAACTCCAATCCAGCTTCGCGGGCTGATTCTGCAATCGCTTTTATGCGACCATGATATTTATAACCTGAACGATCAAATACTACTTTCTTGATTCCTGCTTCTATTGCTCTCTCTGCAATTTTCTGACCAATAGCTTTTGCAGAGCTAAGATTGTTTGATGTCATCTTATCCTCTTTCTCATTAGTTGATGCTGAGGCCAATACAGTTGATCCAGAAGAATCAAAAATTTGTGCATATATATTTTGAGAAGACTTGTAAACAGATAATCTCGGCTTATCTTGCTGAGATATTCTGATTCTAGTTTTCGCTGCGCGTCTTATTCTAGAGTCTGATTTTGAATTCATTGCTTATGCTCCTACTGCTGCTGCCTTTTTAGCTTCTTTTCTTCTAATATTTTCATCAGCATATTTCACACCCTTGCCTTTATATGGTTCTGGCGGTCTAAAAGCTCTAATTTCTGCTGCTACCTGCCCTAAGATCTGCTTATCATAACTCTTAAGGACAACTTCTGTTTGAGAAGGTATTTCAACCTCAACCTCTTCAGGTAGATCATAATAAACAGGATGGGAAAAACCTAAGCTTAATTCTAATTTTTTACCGCTAGCCTTTGCTCTGTAACCAACTCCGACTAACAATAATGTTTTTTGAAAACCTTCAGACACTCCTATGACCATATTATTAATTAAAGATCTTGTGGTTCCAGCTAGCGCAGTCGATTCAGTAGAAGATTCATCATATGAAATGATTACCATATCTTTAGCATGAGTAGCTGAAACAGATGCTGGGAATGAAAATTCAGACTTTCCTTTAGAACCAGAAACTGAAATGGAGTGTTTATCTATTTTAATCTCTACTCCTGATGGTATAGGTACTGGATTTTTTGCAACTCTAGACATAATTAAAAAACCTCACAAATAATTTCTCCGCCAATATTTTGTGACCTAGCATCTTTATCACTCATTAGTCCTTCATTGGTTGAAAGAACATACATGCCTAAGCCATTCTTTACTTCTGGAAGATCTGAGGAAGAGGAATACCTTCTCAGACTAGGTTTTGAAATTCTTTTAATCTCTCTAATTGCAGGGGCTTCATTAATATATTTAAGAGAAATGCTTAAAGAATCTTTACCATCTAGTAAAACTTTCTCACAAGAATTTAAGTAGCCTTCTTTAACAAGCAAAGAAACAAGCTCATGCTTAAAATTAGAAAAAGGTGCATTAATAACTTTTTTACCGCGCATTAGTCCGTTTCTAATTCTTGTTAAGCAATCTGATGTAGGGTCTTGTAAACTCATAATATTACCAACTTGATTTAACTAATCCTGGAATGTCACCACGCATTGCAGCTTCACGTAATTTAATTCTACTAAGACCAAATTTTCTATATACGGCATGAGGTCTGCCGGTCATAGAACATCTCCTAGTAACTCTGGATGGACTTGCATTTCTTGGAAGCTTTTGTAATTTTTTAAAAGCTGCCATTTTTTCTTCATAAGAATTTACAGGGTTTAAAAAGTCTTCTTTTAAAGCAGCTCTTTTAGCTGCATAACGTTGTACCGTTTTTTGTCTTTTGACATCTCGAGCTATTATTGATTTTCTTGTCATGTAAATATACCTTTATTTTTTAAATGGAAAATTTAATACTTCTAACAAAGTCTTAGCATCTTCCTTATTTGAGGCTGATGTATTAATGCATATATCCATGCCACGAATTTTGTCGATATTATCGTAGTTAATCTCAGGGAAGATAATCTGTTCCTTGATACCCATGCTGTAATTACCTTGGCCATCGAACGATTTTGGATTTAAACCTCTAAAATCTCTTTCTCTTGGTATTGCTACATTCACTAAGCGTTCAATGAAATCATACATTCTGTCGCCTCTCAATGTAACCTTGCAACCCACAGGCCATCCTTCGCGTAATTTGAAAGTTGCAACAGATTTTTTAGCTTTAGTTATAACAGCTTTCTGGCCAGTTATAGATTCTAAATCGTTAACTGCAGACTCTAAATGCTTTTTATCTGTTAGCGCTTCTCCAACACCCATGTTAATAACTACCTTCGTAAGCTTTGGTACAGCCATAACATTATCTATTCCCAATTTCTCCTGTAATTGAGGAAGTAGTTCTTTATTAAAAGTCTCTTTTAGATTCATGATTTAATTTCTTTTTTATCTGATGAGTAAATTCTTATTTTTTTATCTCCGTCCATTTGAAAAGAGATCCTATCTGCTTTTTTCTGTTTAGGATTCCAGATAGCAACGTTAGATAAATTAATTGCAGCTTCTTTTTCGACTATCCCCCCAGTCTCACCAAGCTGAGGATTGGGCTTAGTATGTTTTTTCATCATATTTATGCCACTAATTACAGCTTTATTATTAAATTTTGAAATTTTTTGGACAGTTCCTTTTTTTCCAATATCTTTTCCAGCAATAATGATTACCTCATCGCCAGTTCTCAACTTCGTTAATGTTTCATTATTTTTTTTCATTACAAAACTTCCGGGGCTAAAGATAAAATTTTCATGTGCTTGCCATCTCTAAGCTCTCTTGTAACCGGCCCAAAAACCCTAGTACCAATAGGAGCTTTATTTCCACCAATCAAAACAGCAGCATTTTCATCAAATTTAATTAAAGAACCATCTCTTCTTCTGACTCCTTTTTTTGTTCTTACGACTAAAGCATCAACAACTTGGCCCTTTTTAACCTTTCCAGTTGGAATCGCTTCTCTAATGGCTACCTTAATTACATCACCAATATTGGCATAACGTCTCTTTGAACCGCCAAGAACCTTTATACACATGACGCTTCTAGCGCCGCTGTTGTCAGCAATAGTTAAAATTGATTGCATTTGAATCATGATTAGCTCTCCTGAGCCTTTGTTTCTATAGAATTATCAACTTTATTTCCAGAAAGTAGCTTCCATGTTTTAGACTTTGAAAAAGGTCTACACTCTTCAACGGTAACAACATCACCAATTTTAGCTGCATTAGATTCATCATGAGCATGAACTTTAGTAGAACGCTTCATAATTTTACTGTAGGTAGAATGTTTTACTTTACGCTCAACTTTTACAGTTATTGTTTTATCAGCTTTATCGCTTATAACTACGCCAGTAAGCTGCCTTGGATTAGTGCTCATACTGATGCTTCCTCAAATTTTTTTTCATTAATAATAGTCTTTATTTGAGCAATCTTTTTTCTGTCAACAGTTAGTAAATGAGATTCAGTAAGCTGGCCTGTTTTATGCTTCATCCTGTTTTTAAATTGATTTTCTCTGATCTCTAAAACTAAACTTTCAAGAGCTTTAATATCTTTCTTACGCAGGTCCTGAAGATCACTTGTTAACTTTGCCATTTTTATAATGCCTTTTTAATAAATGTGGTTCTGACTGGTAACTTAGCTGCAGCTAATTTTAATGCCTCTCTGGCAACCTCTTCTGATACGCCAGCCATCTCATATAACACAGTTCCTGGCTGAACAAGACTTACCCAGTATTCAACATTACCTTTCCCTTTTCCCATTCTTACTTCTAATGGTTTTTTAGTGATTGGTTTGTCTGGAAAAATACGAATCCAAATATTACCGCCACGTTTAATAGATCTTGTCATCGCCCTTCTTGCGGATTCAATCTGACGAGCTGTGATTCTTCCTCTGGTTGTAGCTTTTAATGCATACTCACCAAATGCGATGTTGTTACCTGATTGAGCAAGGCCTCTGTTTCGGCCTTTATGCATCTTTCTAAATTTTGTTTGCTTTGGTTGTAGCATGATTAACTTCCTAGATTCTCGTTTCTAAATGGATCTCCTAAAACTTCACCTGTATAAACATGAACTTTGACACCAATTAAACCGTAGGTGGTTGTAGCCTCTGCTACTCCATAATCAATGTTTGCTCTTAATGTATGAAGAGGTACCTGACCCTCTCTATACCATTCAGCTCTTGCAATTTCCGCTCCACCCAATCTGCCAGAAACTTCTGTTCTTATGCCTTTTGCACCTTGCCTCATTGCACTTTGAACTGCACGCTTCATTGCTCTTCTAAATTGGACTCTTCGCTCTAGCTGCTGAGCAATCCCTTCGGCTAGAATTGTTGCGTCTAAATCTGGTTTTCTAACTTCTTTAATATTGACTTGAACTGGTAAAGTCACAATTTTCTGAATCGAACGCTTGAGAGACTCAATTTCTTCACCTTTTTTACCAATAATAATTCCAGGTCTTGAAGTATGAATATTCACAACGAAGTTTTGAGCAGATCTTTCTAGCTCGACTTTGCTAATAGAAGAAAATCTTAATTTATCATTTATATGATTTCTTACTTTAAGATCTTCAATTAAATTCTCTCTGTAAGATTTTCCTCTTGCATACCAAAGGGCATTATGCTTCTTGATAACACCTAGTCGAAAGCCAGTTGGATGAACTTTTTGACCCATTACTTCTCCTGATCCGATAAAATAATTTCAATATGACAAGTAGGCTTAATTATTCTGTCAGCCCTTCCTCTTGCGCGCGGTTTCATTCTTTTTAATCTCATGCCTTGATTAACAATCACTGATTTAACAACTAATAAATCAATATCAGCTTCATCATTATTTTCAGCATTAGCTATTGCAGATTCTAAAAGTTTCTTGATAACAGCAGAAGCTTTCTGTTTATGAAAAGTAAGAAAGTCCATTGCTGCATGAACTGATTTGCCTCTGACAACATCGGCGACTAAACCTGCTTTTTGAGCAGATAGTCTTGTTCCTTTTAAATATGCTCTAGTTTCCATTATTTTGCCTTCCTGTCGCCTGAGTGCATTCTAAAAGTTCTTGTTATAGCAAATTCACCTAATTTGTGACCAACCATATCTTCGTTTATGTAAACAGGGACATGTTGTCTTCCGTTATGAACAGATATTGTTAATCCAACCATAACTGGACTGATCATTGACCTTCGTGACCATGTTTTAATCGGCTTTTTACTGTTTTCGTCAATCGCTTTATCTACTGCTTTTTGTAAAGATAAATCAATGAATGGTCCTTTTTTGAGTGATCTAGGCATAATTATTTCCTTTTAGCTCTTCTTCTAACAATCAGATCATCTGTTCGTTGATTTTTTCTCGTTTTATAGCCCTTAGTTGGAATACCCCAAGGGGTTGATGGATGCCTGCCACCCGAAGTTCTTCCTTCTCCACCTCCGTGTGGATGGTCAACAGGATTCATTGCAACGCCTCTTACTGTTGGTCTAACACCTCTCCATCTCTTAGCACCAGCTTTACCCAATGAACGTAAGTTATTTTCTTGATTTGATACAGTTCCTAGAGTTGCTTTACATGCTGACAAGACCTTTCTCATCTCACCAGATTGCAATCTTAAAGTTGCATATATTCCTTCCTTAGCAACCAATCTTGCAGATGTACCAGCACTTCTTGCTATTTGAGCACCTTTTCCTGGCTTCATTTCTACGCAGTGAATTGATGTTCCAAGTGGAATGTTAACTAATTTCATGCAATTACCAGCTTTCATTTCAGTTTGATCTGCTGAGAGGATTGGATCTCCAACCTTAATTTTACTAGGAGCTATGATGTATCTTCTTTCGCCATCAGTATATTTAAGTAAAGCTAAATGAGCTGATCTATTTGGGTCGTATTCAATTCTTTCTACAACCGCTTTGACATCTAATTTATCTCGCCTGAAATCTATAACTCTATAGTGCTGCTTATGCCCGCCACCTTGGTGTCTGACGGTTATTCTTCCATTATTATTTCTTCCACCATTTTTTGATTTTTTCTCAAGCAGAGCTTTATGAGGTCTACCTTTATAGAGATCAGATTTAATTGAAATAACTCCTCTTCTACCTGGGCTAGTTGGTTTTGCTTTTATAACTGCCATGATTAACTAATACCCTCAAATTGAATTTCAGAACCCTCTTTCAATGAAACAAAGGCCTTCTTGTAATCTGATCTTTTGTATATTCCAAATCTGTTTCTTTTTACTTTACCTTTTTGAGTTGATGTGGTTACACCTTCAACCTTTACATCAAATAACTGCTCAACAGCTTTTTTAATCTCAAGCTTTGATGCTGACAGATCCACTTTAAAAACAACCTGATTTAAATTACCAACAGATGTAGCCTTCTCTGTAATATAAGGAGAATGAATTAATGTATGTAACTTTTCGTTGTTCATTAAACCCACTCCTCAATTAACTTAAATGCAGCTGGGGTAACTGCAACTTTTTCAGATCTCAGTAGAATGACTGGGTTAATTTCTTTAACTGTTACAACATCTACATGAGGAATATTTCTTGCTGACAAATACAAATTTGTATCCATTTCATCAAGAATAATAAGCGCTTTCTCAAGATTGAATTGCTTCAAGAAGCTATTCATTTCTTTTGTTTTAGGTGCTTCAAATTTAGGTTGCTCTATTGCTACCAAACGATTTTGTCTATGAAGTTCAGAAAATATAGAGCTGATTGCAGCTCTATACATTTTTTTATTAATTTTCTTAGAATAATCTCTAGGTGTTGCTGCAAAGGCAACTCCACCACCTCTCCAAATAGGACTTCTAATGGTTCCAGCTCTTGCACGACCAGTCCCCTTTTGTCTATAAGGTTTCTTACCTCCGCCTCTCACTTCTGACCTAGTTTTTTGTTTATGAGAGCCTTGTCTAGATCCAGCCAAATATGTAACTACCGCTTGATGAACAAGTGTTTCGTTAAAATCTTTCCCAAAAGTACTTTCAGAAATTTTGACATCTGTTTTTTTATTTTTGATATTCAATACGTCTAATTTCATCTTTGTTTCACCGCAGGGGTAATTTTTAGTGTGGCTCCATTAAAGCCGGGTACAGCACCTTTTACATATAAGAGATTATTCTCAACATCTGAACCCATTAACTCTAAACCTTGAATAGTTTTAGTTTCATACCCCATATGTCCAGACATTTTTTTACCCTTCCAGACTCTTCCAGGGGTTTGACACTGACCAATTGATCCATGTGCTCTATGAGCTAAAGAGTTACCATGAGTTGCATCCTGCATTGCAAAGTTATGTCTTTTAATAACGCCAGCATACCCCTTACCTTTAGAGGTCCCAGTAACATCAACCATTTTTCCAACTTCAAATATATCTGCAGTTAAATGATGACCAATTTTTAGCTCATCAATATCTTCTGTTCTAAATTCAAATAACTCACCATTAGAGATGTTTTGTTTTTTAAAGAATTCTGTAGAAGATTTTGTTAAATTTTTAGATGTGTTTTTTGATACAACAACTGCGCAGTATCCATGCTTTTCATGCGTCTTAATATCAGCAACAAAATTTGCTGCAACTGAGATAACCGTCACAGGAACTGAAGTGCCGTCTTCTTGAAAAAGTCTCGACATTCCTGATTTTTTTCCAACTAAGCCAATGCCCAATTTACTCTCCTTTTATACGGGGCTTAAAACCCTCTATGGCCGCTAAGCGTTAAAAAAGTAACAAATTAACCTAGGCTAATTTGCACATCAACCCCAGATGAAAGGTCAAGCTTCATCAAAGCATCAACAGTTTTATCTGTAGGTTCAACTATATCCATAAGTCTCTTGTATGTTCTTATTTCATACTGATCTCTCGCATCTTTATCTTTATGCGGAGACGTTAAAATTGTTGTTCTTTCCTTCTTTACTGGCAAGGGAATTGGCCCCTTAACAATTGCGCCAGTTTTTTTTGCAGTTTCAACTATTAACTTAGTTGAAGCATCAATCAAGCGATAGTCAAAAGCTTTTAAGCGAATTCTTATTGATTGATTGTCCAATTTACTTAATTCCTATATTTCTGCTTTATGCAAAATGTTGCGTATTCTATGACTCTAAAGCCCCTAATGTCAACAAATTTTAGGTATTTATCAGTCTATTGTTTTATGTTGTTTTTAACTTCTCAGCAATGTTATTTGGAACTTCTGCATATTTTAAAAATTCCATAGAAAAACTTGCTCTACCTTGAGTTGCAGACCTTAGATCAGTGGCATATCCAAACATCTCAGATAGGGGTACTTCTGACCTGACCGTTTTACCTGTTGGGATTTCATCCATTCCTAAAATAATCCCTCTTCTTCTATTTAAATCACCAACAACATCACCCATATACTCTTCTGGGGTAACCACTTCTACAGCCATCATTGGTTCTAAAAGCACTGGTCGAGCCTTTAAACAGCCTTCCTTAAGCGCCATAGATCCAGCAATTTTAAATGCCATTTCACTAGAATCAACGTCATGGAAAGATCCATCATATAAAGTTGCTCTAAGAGCTAGAAGTGGATACCCAGCTATCACACCATTTTTCATTTGCTCTTGAATGCCTTTATTAACTGCCGGTATGTATTCTTTAGGAACAACACCACCAACAATCTTATCTACAAACTCATATTCATCATCAAGACCAAGAGGTTCTAATTTAAGCCATACATGCCCGTATTGACCCCTGCCACCACTTTGTCTTACAAACTTTCCTTCGATCTCTACTGATTCTCTAATAGTTTCACGGTATGAAACTTGCGGTTTGCCTATGTTTGCTTCGACATAAAACTCTCTCTTCATTCTGTCAACAAGAACATCTAAATGAAGTTCGCCCATCCCAGAAATAATTGTCTGCGCAGATTCTTCATCAGTGTGCACTCTAAATGACGGGTCCTCTTGTGCAAGTTTGCCTAATGCAATGCCCATTTTTTCTTGATCTGATTTAGTTTTAGGTTCAACTGCAACTGAAATAACTGGCTCAGGAAAATCCATTCGCTCTAATACAACTTGATCACCTAAATCACATAGAGTATCTCCAGTAGTTACATCTTTTAATCCGATACATGCTGCAATATCGCCAGCACGAATTTCTTTAATTTCATTTCTGTCATTTGAATGCATTTGAACCATTCGGCCAACTCTTTCCTTCTTAGATCTAGTTGAGTTCATAACGCCATCGCCAACAGAAAGAACGCCTGAATAAACTCTAATAAATGTTAAAGTTCCGACAAATTGGTCGGTAGCAATCTTGAATGCCAAAGCTGAAAACGGCTCTTCATCTGAGGATGATCTACTGATCTCAACCTCTTTATCGTCCGGCAATGAACCTTTGATAGCTTTAACTTCGTTAGGTGCAGGTAAATATTCAATTGCGGCATCTAAAACAGCTTGAACACCCTTATTTTTAAATGCTGATCCACAAAATGCTGGAACTATTTCATTTGCAAGAGTTCTTATTCTGATACCTTCTTTAATCTGCTTAGGGGTTAACTCACCACTTTCTAAATATGCATTCATAAGCTCTTCATTAGCCTCGGCCGCACTTTCAACCATAGATTCTCTTAATGATTGACATGTATCTTTTATATCACCTGGAATTTCTTGTTCTTCGAAAGTCAGGCCTTGATCATCTTCATTCCAAAATATACCCTTCATCCTTACCAAATCAACAACACCTTTGAAATCATCTTCTGCACCAATGTTGTATTGCATGGGAACAACATTTGCTTTCAATCGTGTTTTAATTTGATTCGTCACCCTAGAAAAATCTGCTCCAGCTCTATCCATTTTGTTCACAAAAACGATTCTAGGAACTTCATAACGATCTGCTTGTCGCCATACTGTCTCAGATTGAGGCTCAACTCCTGAGGTGCCGCAAAATACTACAACAGCCCCATCTAAAACCCTTAAAGATCTTTCAACTTCAATAGTAAAATCTACGTGGCCAGGTGTATCGATAATATTGATTCTATGTTGAGAAAATTGCTGCTCCATGCCTGACCAAAAACAAGTAGTTGCTGCAGATGTAATGGTAATACCTCTTTCTTGCTCTTGCTCCATCCAATCCATGGTAGCTGCACCATCATGCACTTCACCAATTTTGTGAGATAAGCCAGTATAAAAAAGTACTCTTTCAGTGGTAGTTGTTTTGCCTGCATCAACGTGTGCACAAATACCAATGTTTCTGTACCTACTAAGTTCAGTCTGTCTAGCCATATTAAAACCTATGAAATATTACTAATTAAAAACGGAAATGAGAGAAAGCTTTGTTGGCTTCAGCCATGCGATGAACATCTTCTTTCTTTTTCACGGCAGAGCCTTTGCCTTCTGCTGCATCAGCTAACTCACCAGCTAACCTATGATCCATAGACTTCTCGCTTCTTTTTCTTGCAGCCTCAACCAACCAACGCATTGCAAGTGCTTGTCTTCTAGAAGGCCTAACCTCTATAGGCACTTGATATGTTGCTCCGCCAACCCTTCTTGACTTAACTTCAACCATTGGGCCAATCGTATCAAGAGCTTTCTTAAATAATTCAACAGGGTCAGTTTTTGCAGTTTGATCGATTTTGTTAAAAGCCCCATATACTATTTTTTCAGCTACAGATTTCTTTCCATCTTTCATGATGTGATTCATGAACTTGGCAACAATAATATCTTTGTACTTAGGATCAGGTAGAATTTTTCTTTTTTCAGGGCTTCTTCTTCTTGGCATACTTATTTACCTTTTTTAGCTCCATACTTGGATCTACGTTGTTTTCTATTTGCTACACCTGATGTATCTAAAGAGCCTCTAACTGTATGATATCTAACCCCTGGGAGGTCTTTTACTCTTCCTCCGCGAATTAAAACAACGGAGTGCTCTTGCAAAT
>CAYUHD010000042.1:0-12419 GCA_964444385.1 uncultured Gammaproteobacteria bacterium | reverse complement strand
TTTTTTTAAAAAAAATATAAATATTTATAAAAAATTTATTTCTTCCATTCATTTGCATAAAAATCAGCTAAAACTTTGAAGGCTTCTTTTTGGTTTCCGTTCTCGTCAATTAAACCTTTTCTGTTATAAAAATCTTGAATGCCAGCTAGAGGCCTAAGCATTGCTCTAAAATCTTTAAGCACCCAGGGGCTAATTCCTTGAATTTGAGGGTTATTAGCAAGCATTTCAAGTTGATGCTTATACAATTTAGCTTGATATCCTTCAGACCAAATTTTATTTGTCTTATTACCATATTTTGCACCCGCACCAAATTCAGAAATATGGATCGGCTTATTATATGAAGAGATAATTTTAATACTTGGCATAATTTCAAACATTAATTTCCTAAGAGTTCCCTCAGAAATCCTCATTTGCTCTGTAAAAAATGTTACGTAATACCAACCAAAGTACTCATTGTAAGAAATCAAGTCGACGGTCTCACCAAGAGGATCGTCAATTGAAATAGAAAAATTTAATTCTATATCAACTGGAATGTTTGCTTGCTCTAAAATTGATTTAAAAATAGCTTTTTCTTTTGGATCAACCCAGTTAGATTTAATTCCTTGTAATGCTAAAACAATAACCAATGATCTAAATTGTTCTTCACTGCCTGAAAGAAGAGCTGCTGTTGTTAAGCGAGTTTTATCATTCAGCTGAACTTCAGAAAGCAAAGCATTCAAAAATTCCATTCTAGATGAGGACAAAGGTGTTTCATTTGCCACTGACCAAACTACAACAGATGCCCTATTATGGTCTCTTTGAACTAATCTTGTGATTTGGTTTTTTGCTATGTTGAGTGTTGCAGAATTATCCCAATCAATATTCCAATAGACAGGTATCTCTTCCCATAGCATTAGACCCATTTGATCTGCAACTTTTGCCATATGACGTGTATATGGATAGTGTGCTGCTCTAACAAAATTAATATTTAGATCTTTTGCTGTGGTGAGCAAATCATGGAAATGCTGTTTTGAAAAAGCTGGCCCCGAGACTCCAATAGGCTCAGAATGCATAGCGATTCCCTTGAATTGAATCTCATTATTATTTAGATAAATTTTTTGGCCTTCTGTTTTGATGGACCGAAATCCTATCTCATCAGAAATTATTTCAATCTCCGAAGTAATAATTACTTCATAAAGCTTAGGGTTTGAAGGTGACCAAAGCTGAGGAGTAATTTTTATAGTCTCCTCAATGCGACCTAATTGGTTTGTTTTAAACGTCTCTTTAAATTGAAGTTTAGGGATCTCAAGGGTAATTTTATGGCCCGATAATTTCTCATGCATTTTAACTTCAAAGAGAGCCTGAGAAAAATTATCTGGATTGAGTTGCAAATAAGCATTTCTAATAAACTGCTTTGGAGTTTCAACAATATATACATCTCCTACAATGCCTCCCCATGGCCACCAATCCGTTCTGTGAGTTGGAACAGATGATTTATTTAATCTATTATCAGTTTGAACCAATAATATGTTTTCACCCTCTTTTAAGAACTTGGTAATATTAAAATTAAATGGGACATAACCACCTACAAATTCTCCAACAATTAATCCATTTATAAATACTTTTGTTGTGAAGTTACTTCCCTCTATATAGAGGTGTGTCAAAAAATCTGTCTTGGGTAAATAATTAAATTTTTTATACAACCAAACAGGTCCTCGATAAAAAAATAGCTTTTCATCTTCAGCATTCCAGGCTCCTGGAATTTTAATTTTACTAGCGGCTTCAAAATTATATTCAATTAACTCCATACCAGTTTTTTGTGTTTTATTTCTTGGAAAGCCTCCAAAAAGAGATACTTCAGGCAAACCATTATCCATTGGATCAATTATGTAACTCCACTCACCATTGAGTGAGGTAATTGTCCTTGAATCTACCCAACCAATTAATTCATCTGGAGTAGGATAAATAGGAGCAGCTCGACCAAAGAAACTATCTGCATCAGTTTGATCTTGAGAAAGTAAAGTGATTGAAAAAAGGAAAAAAAAACTTAAAAAAGTTTTAGGAATATATGGGTGAATAAAATTAATCAAGACTTAAATTTTAATCTCATCTCATGAAGTATAGGTTCAGTATAACCGCTTGGCTGAACTCTTCCTTGAATAGCTAAATTGCATGCCGCTTGAAAAGCTATTCCATCATATGATGGCGCCATAGTTTGATATGCTGGATCACCAGAATTTTGTTGATCAACAATACTAGCCATACGTTTCATAGTTTCAACCACCTGATCCTCTGTGCAAATAGAATGATGCAGCCAATTAGCAATATGTTGACTAGAAATTCTGCATGTCGCTCGATCCTCCATAAGACCTATGTTATTAATATCAGGAACTTTAGAGCATCCAATGCCTTGATCGACCCATCTAACCACATAACCCAGAATACCCTGAGCGTTATTATCTAATTCCTTCTGAATATCTTCGGAGGACAAAGATTCTGGGTTTGTCATGACTGGGATTGTAAGTATGTCATCAATACTTGCCTTGGGTCGCCCTAACAAGACTTGCTGACGATCGGATACCAAAATTTGATGATAATGCAGAGCATGAAGAATTGCACCGGTCGGTGACGGAACCCAGGCACAGTTTGCACCCGATTCTGGATGCATGGTCTTTGTTTTATACATGTTAAGCATTTCATCTGGCATCGGCCACATACCCTTACCAATTTGAGCATTGCCTTTGAATCCTGTTTCAAGACCAGAGTCTACGTTCCAATCCTCATATGCAAGAATCCAAGGTTGTTGTTTCATATCTGCTTTAGGGATCATGGGCCCAGCCTCCATGCTAGTATGAATCTCATCACCGGTTCTATCTAAGAATCCAGTGTTAATAAAAATTACCCTGTCTTTAGCAACCCGAATGCATTCTTTAAGATTCACTGTTGTTCTTCTCTCTTCATCCATAATTCCCACTTTTGCAGTAAATTGATTTAGATTTAAAGATTTTTCAACTGCCGAGAATAAATCACAGGTAAATTGAACTTCATCTGGGCCATGCATTTTTGGTTTTACAATGTAAATACTTCCTGCCTGAGAATTCTTCACAGGGCTGTTTCCATTTAGATCATGTATAGCAATACAAATCGTAAACATGGCATCTAAAATACCCTCTGGGACCTCATTACCATCTTGGTCAAGAATTGCAGGGTTAGTCATTAAATGTCCTACATTCCTTACCAACATGAGACTGCGACCAGAAAGTTTAAAATCAGAACCATCAGGGGCAATATAACTTCTATCTGGGTTTAAGGAACGTGTCATCTCTCCGCCACCTTTTATAAAAGTTTCTTTAAGATCCCCTTTCATTAGACCTAGCCAATTTCTATAAACTGTAACTTTATCCTCTCCGTCGACTGCAGCTACTGAATCTTCACAATCCTGAATTGTGGTTATTGCTGATTCGAGTAAAACATCCTTAATCCCGGCGGGATCAGTTGCTCCAACAGAATGAGCAGGATCAATTTGGATTTCAGTATGAAGATTATTATTTTGCAGCAAGATAGCTGACGGTTTATCTGGAGTACCTTGGTAACCCTTGAATTGATCGCTCTCAATTAAACTTGTAATTCCTCCATCATTAAACCCAATTTGTAATTGACCATCATTGATACTAAAAGAATTTGCATCACAAAAGCTAGCTCCATTTAATGCAAAATTTTCATCTAAGAATTTTTTTGCAAATGCAATGACTTTATCTCCACGAACTGGATTATACGCACCTGCCCTTGAGCCACCATCATCTTCAGAAATCATGTCGGTACCATACAATGCATCGTATAAACTTCCCCATCTTGCATTAGCAGCATTCAAGGCAAATCTTGCATTCATTACTGGTACAACTAACTGAGGGCCGGCAATGGATGAAATTTCTGGATCAACATTCTGCGTTGAAATATCAAAATCGTCACCTTCATCTAACAAATAACCTATTTCTTTTAAGAAATCTTTATAAAGACTTAAGTTTTTTTCTTGGCCTGGATTTGCTAAATGCCATGCATCAATTTGCTCTTGCATAGAATCTCTAATCTCTAGCAATGCTTTATTTCTTGGACTAAATTCATGAATAATATTTTCTAAACTCTTCCAAAAATGGTCATCAGAAAAATCTAATCCCGGTAAAACTTCAGATTTAAGGAATTCTTCAAGATCTGTTGAAACTGATAATAAGCCCTTTTTTATATAATTGTCTGGCACTTTTTTCTCGCCTTTGTAATAAAAATAAACATATAGTCTAACAAATAAAAAGAGGGTCCTAAGACCCTCTTTTAAGATAATTAAAAAATTTTATTCTTTAAAATCAACTCTATAGATGATGTGATGAGCAATCATTTTACGAATCTCTTCGTAACCTTTAGAAATCTCCTCTAGCTCAACCTCATTATTTCCATACATTTTTTCTAATTCAGCCTCAACTTTCTTACTCTTTTCTTCAGTTTGTTGCATTGAAGCTAGATCTTTATATTGAACAGTAATCCAAACATTGGGTGAGTCTGCATTGCTTATTGATGTCCACACGTTAAAACCTTCAACATATCCAAGTTTCTTTTGAACATTCATTGCTCTAACCCAAGTCCTATTGAGATTAGTTAAGTATGTTTCAAGATAATTTGGTTGAACTGAGATGACAGTTAACTCAGTTGGTTCTTGAGATGGAGTAAAATCTTCGTAGATTTCAGCACTTGCAAACATAGTTAACAAAAGAGGTAAAAGTAATAATTTTTTCATGATTTATCCTTATTTATTTTTTATCTAATTAAAGTCCCGGAATACATTCTTGAATTTTCACAAGAATATGTTTCTTGAACCGCTTTATTCTCATCAGTATTATTTACATCTGACCAATAATGATCAATTGCTTTCCCCCATTCCTCCCAATCAGGCGAGCCATAGGATAATACAAAATCATAACTAGCAAGTTGCTCAGGAGCTCCATTACCAGGTCTAATTAAACGGGCGCTATTTCTAATACCCGCTTCATGAGAAATTTTCATTTGATTGCTTAGATTGATATATGCATCTGAGAGAGATTTACCCTCTTTTAAATTACAGTAACGATAAGATACTGGATACGCATTTGATAAATCTTCAGAACTAAAGTTAGATTCCAGAACCCACTGAACAGCATTAAATGCTTGAACACAGGTAACGGGTATTGAATCTCTTACTTTCTTGAAGTTATCACCAAACCAATTATCCAAAGCTTTACCCATATTGGTTGCTGTATCAGTATGCCCAACCCAAAACATATCAAAATCAGTTAATGGAGATCGGTATCTAGGAACCATCATAGCTGCGTCATAACCAGATTCATCAGTAGCATCCATTACTTTGTTCCAAGATTTGCTCCATTTCATAAAGTCATTAAAACTTTTGCCTTCGTTAAGATTGCACATTAAGTATTCAGCTCTAATGGGCCCGGGTACCTCTTGAGACTGAATAAATGTTGCAGAAAACAATAAAGCTATTAAAAATATTTTTTTCATTTTTTTCTCCAAAAAAAAATTAAACAGAGTGCTCAGTATGCAAGATATATAAAAAAATAACATGTATTTTTATATCGATTCAACAAAAAAAGCCTTGAATCTTCAAGGCTTTTTATTAGTTAAGGTTGTTATGTTAGAAGTTATAAGTCCATCTAACTCCATAGGTTGCTTGCTCTCTAGCCCAAATACTTTTATTAAAACCTAGAGGTGCTGTTGCTTCTCCAATGTGCATGATATTTTCTTCATCTGTAATATTTTGACCATAAATATCTATACGCCATTTAGGATCATCAACCGATGGGGTGATTGAAATCATCGCATTGTACTCAGTCCAGGAAGGCACTTTGTCCCATTCAAGATCAAATAAAGATGTATATCTCTCATCTTGTTTATAAGCATCCAATCTGAAGTTAACAAAGTAATTATCTGTTGTCATGGTGTATTGCACTCCTACATTCATTGATAATTCAGGATGAGTGAGTGAATGACCTCCAACATCTGAAAGCAAGCCATCTTTAATCACATCAGCGGGATTACAACCTAAGATTGAACAAGCTGTACTTACCATGACAGAGGAATAAAGATCTCTTGTGGCTGTCAATGTGGGTAAATGGCCTGGGGTAACATTTGGCAAGAAACTAACTGGTGTTGGCTCGCCGCTAACCCTATCACCATGAAATTCAGCAGGGACAATAAGAGCTTGGGCTGGACCCCAAAGACCGCCTTGCCACATATTCCAAATCACAGTAGCCACATCTTTTCTAACGACAAAGACTTCACCATCAGCAGCATTTTTCATTAAGTGCCAGTTACCACATCCAGTTGTAAGACATAGATCAGCATTTGCTGGGTTCATAAGCATTTCACCGCTTGCAATTTCTGATTCTTCCCATGCTAGACCTACATTAATTTGCCATTGCGGAGCATTAATGGGAACCCAAATAAATTCACTTTCTAAACCCATCATGTCAACATCAATACCTTCGTTTACACGGGTTTTATTTTGAATTTTTGTTACCTGATAATCTTCAGCATCGTACATATAAGCTGCAGCATTCCATCGCATGCCTTGTGCAGGGAAATCAGCCTTAAAACCAACCTCAAATGCAGTTAACTCTGTAGATGGAAAAACTTGAGGTGTCTCTGGATACAGAGCAGGATCTAGGGCAGGATTAAATCCTCCTCCTTTAAATCCTTTTGAAATTGATCCATAGACAAGCGTATTGTCATTTAAAACATAATCAACGACAAAACGACCTGTATTATTTGCAAATTCAGTCTCAGGGTCGCCAGGAGTTCCCGATGCGTACCAGGACTGACCAAATGCAGGAATAGAATATCCTGGCAAGGCAGTAAAACCATTGCCTAAGCTACCAAAACCAACAACACTTAAAAATGGTGATCGACCATATTGCTCTTTGTAATCTTCGGTTCTTCTTAAGCCCAAAGTGTATTTCAACCTATCATTGGCCTGATAATAAATCTCACCAAAAATAGCAGAACTTCTTGCAGCTGCAATGCTTGAGTTTCTATACATAGGAGCATAAAGCTGAACATATCCCTGAGGCGTACCGCCAGTTAATACCGGAGGTGGGACTAATGCTAACGCATCTAATCCGTTCGCGGGAATATCATAAACACTTGTGCCTGACCCTTCACTATGAATTGCACCCAACAAATAATTCCAACTTCCATCTAAACTAGATTGAATCCTTATCTCAGTAACTTCGTTTTCAACATCAGGATTTTGTTGACGATCAAGACCTTCTGGATAATTCAAAGTATCCATTATACAACCACCATATACCCCAAGCGTTCCATCCTCTAACTTACAATTTGGACCATAACCAGACATAGGAACATATCCACCTGGAAAATAAGGATTATCTTTAAATCTGAGTCGATCATATTCCTCAGATTGATAGGTTCCTGTTCGATCATAGAGTCTATCTTTTCTTGAATGAGATAAAGTCATATCCCAATTATCATTAATTGAATGGTTAATAATGAGTTGCGTAATATCTTGATCAATTATATATCTTGGATTACCTCTATTATTTGACTGCCAAAAACCTTGAGGTGCTCCAGACATATCTGTCACTGGCGTGTAATCTAAAATCCCAGTAAGGATTGCTAAATTTTCTACATAAGTTGCCATCGGGTGAGTTAACTCATGGACCAAAGGACCTCCTGGAGTACAACCAACTGCCACAGAAGGATCCCGCTTACAATATCTATTATTTACATAATGACGAGTGGAATCTTCTTCATAATGATCACGCACAAACAAAATATCAGTCTTATCGCTAAGCTGCCATGCAAAAGAAAATCTATAAGCAGAGGAATCTCGGTTATTAATATGAGATGTCGGTGCTTTTGAGTAAATGTTTTTAACATCCCCATCTCGCTCAATAGACATTGCTGCAAATCTTGCTGCCATAGTATCGCTAAGGGGATAATTCAAAGTGTATCTTAATTTTTCTAAATTATAATCACCTAGATCAACAGAAACCTTTTGCGTCATCTCATCAAATTTAGGTCTTCCGGTAATTAAGTTGATAGCTCCACCTACAGAATTTTTACCATAAAGAGTTCCTTGAGGGCCTCTAAGAACCTCGATACGCTCCATGTCTAAAAATTCCCCATCTTGCATGGTTGTTGAACCAACAGGCAAATCATTAACATGGATTTCTACACCTGATTCAGCGGTTTGAGAAACAGCTAAATTTGTAATACCTCGAATATTAAATGCTCCACCTCCAGAATCGTTACCTTGAAAATTTAAACTTGGAGTCACAAGCTGCAAATCAGAGCCCGATTGGATTTGTTGATCTTCAAGCATTTCGGCTGTAAGCGCAGTCACAGCAATAGGAACATCCTGTAAACTCTCCTCCACTCTTTGGGAAGTAACAATAACTTCTTCAATTGTATTTACTGCTTCATCTTGCGCAGCTGCTGGATTAATTAAAAACATAAAACTGCAAGCAATTGCAGTAATCTTCAAACCATGAAAAAAATTGGTAATTCTCATAACTTAACTCCCCCTAATAAGTAAGTAATATTTATAAAAATATTATAGATAAAAGTATTAATATTTTTTATATCTTCTAGTAAACATAATAAATTTCATGAATGCAATTAAAAACGCTTTTTTTTGCACAGTAACAAGCATTAAAAAATTTATTTATTAGTACTACAATAAGTACCTAATTCATGACTTTAATACATATGCGCAATCTATTTATTTTAATGCTGTTATGTGGCCACTCATTTCTTCAAGCAATTGATGAAGCAGACTTAATAATAAGCTCCAAGAAAGTCATATTAATGATTGGCAAGAAAGAGGCCCAACCTTTATCTATTGCCATTAAAAATAAAAAAATAGCCTGGATAGGATCTCATAAAGATGCGAAAAATATTCAAGGCAAACATATTGATTTTGGCAAACAAGCCATTCTACCTGGATTCATTGATGCGCATGGTCACGCATCTTACCTAGCATTTGCTACACAAGTGGCAAATATAGCCTCTCCTCCAGTTGGAAAAATAAAAACTATTAAAGATCTTCAAGTTGAACTAAAAAGATTTATTCAAGATTCAAATCTACAGCCGGGTGAATGGTTAATGGGACTCGGTTATGACGATTCGCTCCTTGAAGAACAACGGCATCCTACAAAAGATGATCTTGATCAAGTCAGCACAGAGCATCCAATTTATCTCATTCATGTATCAGCCCATCTTGGAGCGGCAAATTCTTTAGGCTTATCATTGGCTAATATTACTTCAGCAACTCAAGACCCACCTGGAGGCAAAATAAGAAGATATAAAAATTCTTCAGAGCCCAATGGAGTCTTTGAAGAAACTGCTGCATACCCCCTTCAACAATTAGCAATGAGCTCATACAAAGATCCAATCGGAAGTGTAAAAAAAGCCATGGAAGTCTATGCAAGAAATGGCATTACTACAGGACAAGATGGAGCCTCTAGTCTAGAGAGCATTGGCTTAATGCAAACAGCCGATGCTCAAGGCATGGTAGACCTAGATATCATTAGTTATCCCATAGGGCAAAATGGGTTAGATAAGAACATAGATTCGATAAATTTTGGGAACTATAAAGGAAGAATAAAAATTGGTGGGATTAAATTAATTTTAGATGGCTCACCACAAGGAAAAACTGCTTTTTTAACCAAGCCCTACCTAAAACCACCTCATAGTGAATCTCAGTCTTACAAGGGTTATCCTTTAATCCCTCAAACAGAAGTATCAAAGTGGGTAAAAAAATACTCTGAGTTAAACATACCCATCATGGCTCATGCCAATGGAGATGCTGCTGCAGACATGCTAATAAAAGCAGTTAAAACCGCTGATATTAAATCAGATCATCGAACCATCATGATCCATGCACAAACAGTTAGAGAAGATCAATTAGATAAAATGAAAGAATTAGAAATCATCCCTTCTTATTTTTCAACACATACATTCTATTGGGGTGACTGGCATAGAGATTCTGTTTTTGGAAAAGATCGTGCTATGCGAATAAGCCCGACAAGATCTACTCTAGACAGAAAGATGCCTTTTACTGTGCACAATGATGCGCCTGTTGTCCCCCCAGACATGATTAGGCTTCTTTGGTCAACAACCAATAGGTTAACTCGCTCTGGAAAGATTCTTGGTCACGAGCAAAAGATTTCAACATATGCTGCTCTAAAGGCAATGACAATTAATGCTGCTTATCAACATTTTGAAGATGATATCAAAGGAACTATTGAAGTTGGCAAGTTAGCTGATTTAGTGGTGCTGTCTGAAGATCCCTTAAGTATGCCAACAGCTTCACTTCTAGAATTAAAAGTAATTGCGACTTACTCTCATGGCAAAGAAATTTATAGAGCTACTTATTAATTACGAATGACTCTTACAGTTCATTCAACTGAACCACTTGTAACTCTGGCAAGGGAACCTTTAAACCTTTAGCTTCTACCCATCGCAGGGTAATAAAACCAAAATTATGTCCACTTGTATCTAACCAATTAGGGTGCCCAGGGTCTTGATGGGCAACCACAAATTCCACCGAACCATCTGCAGAATACTCTACCTCATCTAATGTAAGTGACCTTGATTGGTGAAGGTAATCTGCTGTTTCATGCCAACGAGATTCTAAAGCAATATTCCAATAACGAGTATCCGGCGGCTGCACCCGCATCAGCAAGGCCTCATCATCGGCAAGCTGGTAACTACCAATCATATAAAGGTTATCATTACCACTAATCGCCCCGCCCAAGTTCTCTGAGGTCACCTCTATAAAAAAATTCGTTTTCTCCATTAGTTCTGGTAAAACCTTACGATGTAAAGTGGTCAAACTGAAAAAGGCATAGCTAGTTCCTATAATAGCGTCAGCCATCTCTTGATCTGTAACTGGACTATAGGGAAGTGGATCACCTAATACTTCAATATGAAAGCTTGGCAATTCCTCCTGCTCGCGCTGGGCTATGTATTGCCGGACCAAAATACCAGATGCATCGGCCGGAGTTTGCACCCATTGACCTGGTATATCAGGTGCTTCCTGGCTGAGAATCAGGGTGAAGTTCCCTGCTTCATCGAGGTTTAGCGTTTTGTCACTATGATAGGAAAACTGGCGCCGAGGTGTATTTCCTTGACCAGCAGTAAAGGTTAGACCCAAATAACGGACGCTACCCACGTTACCAGTAATTTTATAGTCGTACTGCCCATCAATTGCCACAAATTCATATTCAGCATCTGGATTATCGCCTCCCACCTTGCGCACCAAAGTGTCCATGCGCTGAAAATGCGGCTTGCGGGGATTGGCATCAGCAGCTACTTCCACACTCATAGCTATCACCCGTAATAACCAACGCATACCCTCAGCAGCTTCCTGTTCAGTCCTAGCATCATTGAGCACCATCTGCCGAGCAGCTGCCAGTGCCTCCTCAAAATCCAATAGCGCTTGATGCGATGCAAGTGTTGAATAGTTCTGGTTTGAACTTGCTCCAAAACTCATGAGCGTTGAATACAAAGCTGGGCCACGTGGCACCTGATAACCTAAAAATCCACCAACAACAATAAGAAGCACTCCAATAAGAAACTTTTTAGTCATAACAACTACTCCGGTTTTCTCCTTTATGTCTTAGATAGTAGCTAAAAAGAAGATAAAACCATATAACATTTTGCTACTTTTCTTGTCATGTATACTCTAATGAGAAATAGTCTTAGGAGAATTTTATGAAAAATCCAATTGAAACAGCTGTACTTACTCATTTAGCCGGCTGGAATGCAAATAGCCCAGACTATGGTGATAGAGAGAAATGGCTAACTGCTTGGCATCCTGACTGTGTCTTTCAAGACCCAGTTGGCGGCAAAGAAAAGCATGGAAAAGGAGCCAGAGAAGACACATGGGATAAAGGTTTCCAACCCGGGCATAGTTGGAATTGCGAACTGGTCTTTATGTCGGTTAATGTCGATCAAGTAGCCGTACATCTAATCAATCATGGGAATATTGATGGTAATACCTTTGATCTAGAGTCTATAGAAATCTATTGGATTGGTGATTGTGGCAGAATTGTCCGCTGTCACACTTATTTCAATCCAACTGAAGACATGAATCTAGATCCATACTGGACCGTATAGAACTGGAGCGGGAAAACTAGGAGGATGTTTTTCATTTCTCGTTCCACTTAATCACTTGCAACTCTGGCTTGGGTATCTTTGCACCTTTGGCATCAAGCCATCGTAAGGTAATGAAACCAAAATTATGTCCACTTGTATCCAACCAATTAGGATGTCCAGGATCTTGATGGGCGACAACAAATTCCACCGAGCCGTCTTTAGAGTACTGCACCTCATCTAACGTCAGAGAAGTGGGTCGGTGCAGATAATCTGCA
>CAYUHD010000041.1:0-12842 GCA_964444385.1 uncultured Gammaproteobacteria bacterium | reverse complement strand
TCGTCGGGCTCATAACCCGAAGGTCGTTGGTTCAAATCCAACCCCCGCTACCAGTAAATTAGATACGAACTGGGGCATTAGCCCCGTTTTTATTTTTAGAGATATGAGAATAGAAGAGATAGAAAATGCAATTAATCCTGTGGTGACCAGTCATGGTTGTCAACTTTGGGGCGTTGAATTATTGCGTGGTAAAAAAAGACCTACAATTAGAGTCTATATTGATGCTATTGCAGGCCCAACGATAGATGATTGTGAAAAAGTAGCAAAGGATCTAAATTATGAGCTTGCGTTAAATGATATGTTTATAGATAAAGACTATGTTTTAGAGGTATCTACTCCAGGAATAGATAGAAAGTTTTTTAAAGCAGAGCAGCTATCTTCATTCTTAAAAGAAGAATTTAATTTAAAGTTAAGAGAGATTAAAAACGGCAAAAAAAGTCTTGTAGCAAAGTTAATAGATGTAAAAGATAATGAAATATTGTTTCACTGTGGTGGCGAAGAAATGAGCCTTAATTTTTTAGATCTGGATTTATGTCGTTTAAAACCAGACTTTGATGAACTTATGAGGGTAAGTAAATAATGGAAAGTATTGAAATTTTAGCAGTAGTTGAATCTGTATCAAATGAGAAAGGAATAGACGAAGGAATAATATTTGGAGCTTTAGAGACAGCTATTGGAAGTGCATCTCTTAGACATTTTCATGAAGATGCAGATATCACAGTATCAATTGATCGTGATTCAGGAGAATACTCAACTCATAGACATTGGCTAGTAGAAGATGAAAATTCTGAAGAATTTCATAAAGAAACCCATATTTCAGAGTCAGATTCTAAAATGAGCATTGGCGACACGTTCTCTAAGGATGTAGGAAATGTTGCGTTTGGAAGGATTGAAACTCAAGCAGCTCGCCAAGTAATGATGCAGAAAGTTAGAGAAGCAGAAAGAGACACAATTGTTGCAAGGTTTAAATCTCAAGATAATTCACTAATGAATGGAATTGTGAAAAGGGTAACTAGAGACAATATTATTGTAGATATTGGAAATGATATTGAGGCTATTCTTCCAAGGGATCAATTGCTTCCAGGCGAGATATATAAGATTAATGACAGGATGAGAGCTATTCTTCAAATCAAGGAGATAGAAGGTAGAGGTTCACAGTTGATGTTAAGTAGAACTTGTTCAGAGATGGTAACTGAATTATTTAGAATAGAGGTCCCTGAGATTAATGAAGATGTTATTGAAATTCGAGGGATTGCAAGAGATGCTGGTTCTAGATCAAAGATTGCTGTAAAAACAAATGATGGGCGAATTGATCCAGTTGGTGCTTGTGTTGGGATGCGCGGTTCAAGAGTTCAATCAGTTTCTGGAGAGCTTGGAAATGAACGAATAGATATTATTATTTATGATGATAATCCTGCCCAAATGGTTATTAATTCTCTTGCTCCAGCAAAAGTTGAATCAATTGTTATGGATGAAGATTCTCGCTCAATGGAGCTAGCAGTGAATGAAGAAAACTTAGCTCTAGCGATTGGTTCCAGAGGTCAAAATATTAGATTAGCATCTAGGCTAGTTGGATGGGAATTAAATATTATTAGTAGCAATGAAGCCGAAGCTAAAGAGAGAGTAGTTGAGGCAGAATTTCAAGCCAAGCTGATGGACAATCTTAATATTAATGAAAAAGAAGCTGAATTGTTAATTAGAGGAGGGTTTTTAACTTTCGATGATATTGCTTACGCTGAAGATGATAAGTTAACTTCAGTCATGGAGATTGATGAAACTAGAGCTGCAAAAATTAAGGCAGCAGCAGCAGATGCAGCTTTAATGGAAGCTATGGGTGAAATAACCCAAGAAGAATCTAATTTAGAGTCTCTTACTAAACTAGGTTTTAGTGAAGAGGAGGTTGAAATACTTGTTTCTAATGCTCTCAGAAGCATAGATGATATTGCTGAATTGGCTGTAGATGAGCTTCAAGATGTTGTTGAGATCCCCGAAAAAAAAGCAGCAGATATTATTATGAAAGCCCGAGAAAGTTGGTTTAATTAAAAAAGGAAGTTATTAAATTGGGACTTACAGTTAAAGATTTTGCAAAAACCTTAAAAATTAAGGATAAAGCCTTATTGGAGAGGATGAAAGCTGCTGGACTTTCTCACAGCAAAGCCTCTGATGAAATCACCCCTGCAGATAAACTGGCTATTCTAAAATCTTTGAAAGAACGCAAGAGTGCAGGAGCATCATCTCTGACTTCTTCTTCAAGCAGTGGAGGAGTAACGGTTAAATCAAAAGGTACTCTCTCACAGCCAACATCCTCGGCTTCAAGTCCTTCGGAAGGCCTAACAGATAACATTGAAGCAAAACGACAAGCGGCTGCAGAAAATTTAAAGGAACAGCAACAAAAAAGAGAAGATCAGATCAAAGAGGCCATTCGTCTTAAACAAGAGCAGCAGGCTGCAAAAAAAGTACAACAAAAAAAGTCACCACCACAACAAAAATCTCAGCATAAAGTTAATGTGAAAGATCAGTTATCTCGTGCTGCAAAGGATTATTCAAGGAAAGAGGTTAGTTTTAATGATGCTGCTGAGCATCAGTTTGCAAAACCAGTTGAATTTATCAAGCGTGATATAGAAGTGCCAGAAATGATTCAGGTAGGTGAATTAGCAAAACTAATGTTCATTAAAGGTGGAGAGGTAGTAAAAGTTCTTATGAGTATGGGTGTTGCAGCCTCAATAAACGATTCAATTGATCAGGAGACTGGAATTTTGGTAGCTGAGGAGCTAGGACATAATGGTATTGCTTTAAGCGATTCATCTGTAGAGGATGAGATTATTGGTAACATAAATTATACAGATATCCCTAAAACAAGAGCTCCAGTAATTACAGTTATGGGGCATGTTGATCATGGTAAAACAACCTTACTTGATTTTATTCGTAAGACTAAAGTTGTTGAAGGAGAAGCCGGTGGGATTACTCAGCATATAGGTGCATATCAAGTACCAGTTGGTAAATCAGTCATAACATTTATAGACACTCCTGGACACGCAGCATTTTCCTCGATGAGAGCTAGGGGAGCGAATACTACCGATGTTGTAATCTTGGTTGTTGCTGCAAATGATGGTGTTATGCCTCAAACTGAAGAAGCAATCAATCATGCCAAGGCCGCAGGTGTTTCCATTGTAGTGGCAATTAACAAAATGGATCTTCAAGGTGCTGATGTAGAGAGAATTAAAGGCGATTTAGCTGCAAAAGATTTGACTCCTGAAGATTGGGGTGGAAATATACAGATGGTTCCTGTTTCTGCATTAAACGGCGATGGGGTCGATAAGCTTCTTGAAGCAGTTCTTTTGGAAGCTGAACTATTAGAAATTAAAGCGCACTATGAAGGGCAAGCCCAAGGTGTAGTAATTGAATCTGAATTAGATAAATTTAGAGGGGCTGTTGCTACTTTACTCGTTCAAAATGGAACATTAAGAGTTGGTGATATGGTCGTATGTGGTTCTGCAGTAGGAAAAGTTAAAAGCATTATTAGCTCTGATGGTAGCAAGTTAAAATCTGCTCAACCATCATTTGCTGTAGAGATTTTAGGATTAAGTAGTGTTCCTGATGCAGGAGAAACTTTTCAAGTAGTTAAAAATGATAAAGAAGCTCGTGAAATAGCTGAATTTAGAAACAATAAACTAAAAGATCGAAAAGTTTTAAAGCAAAGAGATGAGAGTCTTGGAAATATTTTTGAATCTATGGGTCAGTCTGATAAAAAAATACTAAATGTTATTTTAAAATCTGATGTTGCAGGTACCTCGGAAGCTATTGTTTCAGCTTTGGCTGATATTGGTAACGACGATGTAACTATTAAAGTTATTGCCTCAGGTGTTGGAGGAATTTCTGAATCAGATGCAAATTTAGCGCTAGCAACAGATTCAATTATTTTAGGTTTTAATGTTCGCTCAGATAATGCGGCTAAGAAAATTGTAGAAGGAGAAGAGCTAGTGCTTTCTTACCATAGTATTATTTATGAATTAATAGACGAAGTTAAGGTCAGATTAAGTGGTTTATTAGATCCAATTGTTAAGGAAGAAATCGTTGGAACAGCTGAAGTATTAGAAGTATTTAATTCTCCTAAATTTGGACAAGTTGCAGGATGCACAGTGATAGAAGGGTCTATTTTAAAAAGTAAGCCTGTTAGAGTTCTTAGGGATGATGTAGTGATTCATCAAGGTGAGATCGATTCACTTAGAAGGTTTAAAGATGATGTCGGGGAAGTAAAATCAGGTACCGAGTGTGGAGTTGGCATTAAGAATTATAAAGACATTCGACCAGGCGATAAGATTGAAGTTTTTGATCGAAAAGAAGAGGCTCAAAGCATCTAATAACATGTCTTCAACACGCGTTCCGAAGATTGAAGATTTTTTAAAAAAAGAAATATCTCAAATTATTTCTTCCCAAGTTCAAGATCCACGATATAAGTTTCTTAATATAGTAGATGTTAAATGCTCATCTGATCTTGGTGTTGCTAAAGTTTTTTACACCATTATTAATGGCGACATATCTGATTCACCTGATAAAAAATCCCTTGAAAAATTTTCTTCAATGATTAGATCTAAACTTTCAAAATTTATGCAAATTAGAAGAGTTCCAAAACTTATATTTAAGTATGATGAAAGTCTTGAGAGATATAATAATATCGACGCATTATTAAATTCACTAAGTGATTAACGGATTTCTTCTTATCAATAAAAACTCTGGGATTACTTCATCCAGAGTTGTTCAAACACTAAAGAAAAAATTCAATCTTAAAAAAGTTGGACATTTAGGTACTTTGGATCCCATGGCAACTGGGTTGCTTATTATCGCAATAAATAGAGCTACTAAGTTCGCCTCTCTTCTTTTGCACAGCGAAAAGTCTTATAGGGCTGAGGTTACTTTAGGAATCCAAACTGATACTGATGATGTGGAAGGAGAAGTCATTTCCTCTAAAGATATCAACTTAAGTAAGCTAGAAGTTGAAGAAGCTCTCTTAACATTTTTAGGTGAGAGCGATCAATTTCCGCCAGATTACTCGGCACTTAAGCACAAAGGCAAACCCATGTATAAATACGCAAGAGACGGTATCAAGGTTCAAAAAGAGGGAAGAAAGATATTTGTTAAAAAAATAGATAATCTTTCAATTGAACTTCCAACAGTATCATTTTATATTCAATGCTCCAAAGGTACTTATATTAGATCCATTGCAAGAGATTTAGGGGTAAAGCTTGGTTGTGGGGCCCATCTATCAAATCTTATTAGAACAAGTCAACAACAATTTTTGCTCAGTGAGGCTTATTCATTGGATGACATAGATTTAGACAAGTTAATATCTCTAGAAAGGGCATTTGATTATTTGGATTCTATCCAGCTTAATGAGGACGATAGCAGGGCATTTCTGCATGGCAGATCGATAGAATTAGACTTTAATCATGATGATTTCTTAAGAGTATATGATGCTTCAAATGAATTCATTGCAATTGGAAGAAATACGAATAAGGGCTTCAAGCATGAATACCTTGTTTAAAAGGTAAATAAGTAATAAGCTACACCATCTCAAACTTTAGATATGCGAGGTTTGAGAGGATTATGGTGCATATCCAAGGAGAAAATAAACATGGCTTTATTGAAAGAAGAAAAGAATAAAATTGTTAAAGAGTTTCAGAATAGTGACACTGATACTGGTTCACCAGAAGTGCAAATAGCTCTGTTAACCGAAAATATCAATAAATTACAATCGCATTTTAAAATTCATAAAAAAGACCATCACTCAAGAACAGGTCTTATTAGAATGGTTAACTTAAGAAGAAAGCTATTAGCTTATCTAAAGAGAAAAAATCCAGAAAGCTATCAAGACATCATCAAATCTCTTAAATTAAGAGGGTAAACAAGGAAAATCGTGGAAGAAAATAAATTTAATACTCAATCCGTAGAGTTCGAATATGGAAATAAAACTGTCAAGATCGAAACTGGAAAAATTGCCAGACAAGCAACTTCTAGCATTATCGTAACAATTGACAACTTAGTTGTTCTAACAACCATGGTAGCTAGAAAGGAAGCTGACCCAAAGAAAGACTTCTTTCCACTGGCAGTCTTTTATCAAGAAAAATTTTATGCAGCAGGAAAAATTCCAGGTGGTTATTTTAAAAGGGAGGCTAGACCAACTGAGCAAGAAACTCTTACTTCAAGGCTAATTGATAGACCTATTAGACCATTGTTTCCAGAAGACTTTAAAAATGAAATTCAAATCTTTTGTACAGTTCTTTCCTCGGATAAAAAAATTAATCCTGACATAGCATCTTTAATAGGTGCATCGGCTGCACTCTCAATTTCTGGAGTGCCATTTCAGGGTCCTCTCGGAGCGGCAAGAGTTGGTTTTATTGGTAGTAATTATGTTTTGAACCCTTCGCCTCAAGAGTTAGAAAAATCTATGCTTGATATGGTTGTTGCTGGTACTAAAGATGCTGTTTTGATGGTTGAATCAGAAGCAAGCGAGCTGAGTGAGGATCTCATGCTGGGATCTGTTTTGTATGGACATCAAGAGATGCAAAAAGTTATTCAAGCATGCTCGGATCTTAGGGCCAAAGTGAATCCTGCTGTTTGGGAGTTTTCTGAAGATGAGTTAACAGCAGAATTTAAAACAAAAATTGTTGATACCTTTACAGATGAAATAGCTAATGCATTTAAAATTGCAGACAAGGCAAATCGAGGCGAAGCGATTAATGCCGTCAGAGAAAAGATTAATGACGCGCATGAAGAGTTAAATGAAATTGAAAGAGGTAAGTTGATGAATGCCTTTAAATTGGTAGAAAAAGTTGTAGTTAGAAAATGTATTTTTTCTAATGAGCCTAGAATCGATGGAAGAGATCTAGATACAGTTAGGCCTATTCATGTAGAAACAAATGTCTTACCAAGCGCCCATGGCTCATCTTTATTTACCAGAGGAGAAACTCAAGCATTGGTAGCTGCAACACTTGGCTCAACTAGAGATGCTCAAAGGATAGAGAGCTTGAAAGGCGAAGAATCAAATACATTTATGTTGCATTACAACTTTCCTGCTTATAGCGTTGGCGAGATTGGTATGCCACTTGGACCAAAACGAAGAGAGATTGGTCATGGTAACTTAGCTAAGAGAGCTATAAAGGCCGTTCTTCCTGATTCTGAAGAATTTGGTTATACCTTAAGAGTAGTATCTGAGATCACTGAGTCAAATGGATCAAGTTCCATGGCTTCTGTTTGCGGAACATCATTATCTTTAATGGATGCAGGAGTACCTATTTCAAACCCAGTTGCAGGAATTGCAATGGGACTAATCAAAGAAGAAAATGAATTTGCTGTTTTAACTGATATTTTGGGTGATGAGGATCACTTGGGTGATATGGACTTTAAGGTTGCTGGAACAAAAGAAGGTATCACAGCATTACAAATGGATATTAAAGTGCAAGGTATAACGGCTGAAATTATGGAGTCAGCTCTAGAAAAAGCAAAAAATGCAAGAATACATATCCTTGAGAAAATGAATAATGTTATTTCTGCTCCCAAAGAATTATCAGATAACGCTCCTGCAATGAAGAAGATAACTGTGCATCAAGACAAGATAAAAGAAATTATTGGTAAAGGCGGGGCGGTAATCAAAGGGATGCAAGCTGATACCGGAGCATCAGTAGATGTAAATGATGATGGAGTTGTTACAATTTTTGGTGAGACTCAATCGATTATGAAAGCAGCATTAGAAATAATTGAAGGAATAATAGAAGACCCAGAACTAGATAAAGTTTATGAAGGAAAAGTGGTCAAAATTGTCGATTTTGGTGCTTTTGTAAATATCTTACCTGGTAAAGACGGCTTACTTCATGTATCTGAGATTTCTTCTGAGCGAGTAGAAAATGTTTCTGATGTCTTGAGCGAAGGAGATGTTATTAAGGTTAAATTAATAGGTTTTGATCGCGGTAAGATGAAACTATCTAAAAAAATATTAGAGCAGTAGAGCATATAAAATAAAGAATACTTCTTATGTAATATAAGTATTATTTATGTTATTTATAGATAAATTCGCTAAAAGTCAAATTAATCAAATTTTTTCACTGAAATTTCTTGTTCGTTATTTCTTTTTATGTTCTGATAGGCTAACTAACCATGCAAACCATAGGGGGAAATTATGGATAATGCATTTAGAATGTTAAGCGACCTAGTTGGTAACCTGACTAGTGTTATCGTTGGTATCTTAGGACTTGGTATTGTTGGAAGCCTTGCTTTCGGTGATATGATGGGGCTAGATGTAATTGGAAACATTACAGCGTTAGTCGAGTCTTTAGCTTCTAGCGGTGTTGTAGGACTACTTGTATTAGCAGTTCTATACAGCTTAGTTAACAGATAAGCGCTTGCTTAATCTTTGTTAGAAAGGGTCAATAGGCCCTTTCTAACTTATTGTAAAAAAATGAATCTTAATAACGCTCTTATTAAACTTACAGCTTTTTTTAATAAGCTATTAAAATTATTATTACCTCTTGTAGCAGTTTCATTGCTACTAGGTATTGTTTTTGGCCCAACTACTCCATTTGTTGGAGATGTCTATAAAAATGTAACAGATATCTTGAACATGCTTGGAGAAGATGCGCTTCTTGCTTTGGTATCTATAATAATTATTTTGATATATCTAAAAAAAGATTAGATAGAAGAATAGAGCGCGCATTTATAGATAAGATAACTTATCTGAGTCGGCTTTATATACCAAGAAAAATTTTAAGTCAGTGGTGGCTATGGGTGGAATTGAACCACCGACCCCAGCGTTATGAGTGCTGTGCTCTAACCATCTGAGCTACATAGCCAAGTGGTGAAATGATAAAGAACTTCATTTAGAAGTCAAACATTAAATTTGAAATGAATTATGTCTCCATCCTTCACCAAATAATCCTTTCCTTCAAGTCTTAATTTACCATCTTTCTTTGCACCAGATTCTCCATTACAGCGTATAAAGTCTTCATATGACACGACCTCAGCTTTAATGAAGCCCCTTTCAAAATCAGAATGAATTACCCCAGCTGCCTGTGGTGCCAATGAATTTTTACGAATTGTCCAAGCTCTCGATTCTTTTGGACCAGATGTAAAATATGTTTCTAGATTTAGTAATTTATATCCTGAGAGAATAATTTTATTTAAGACAGGCTCATCCATCCCTAGCAACTCTAGATATTCAGCTTGCTCTTCTTCCTCTAAAGTCGCTAATTCATGTTCCACCTTAATAACAGCTGGAATGATGATGATTTGATTTTTTTTTGCATAAACCGTTAAATCATCTAGTTCATTTTTAGATTCGTCATCTGATAAATTTGCAATTAGCAGCATCGGCTTGGTTGTCAATAAATTTAAGCTTTCTATATATTTCATTTCTTCTAAATTAAAATTATCCAGTCTTGGTAAATTGCCTTTTTTCATGAGCTCTTTTAAAGACTGAATTATTTCTTTGTATTTCTTGGCCTCTGTATCGCCAGATCGTAATAATTTTTCGAGCTTTTGATCTTTTTTTTCAAGAATATCTAGATCAGCAAAAATTAATTCAAGATTAATGGTTTCGATATCATTTAATGGATTTATTGAGCCGTCAACATGCGCAACATTTTTATCATCAAAACATCTCACAACATGCAGCAAGGCATTCATTTCTCTAATGTTAGAAAGAAATGCATTTCCAAGACCTTCGCCTTTTGAAGCGCCTTTTACCAATCCCGCGATATCTACAAAACTCATGGTAGTTGGAATCACTTTTTCTGATTTAACAATATTATTAATATTTTCCAATCTTTTATCTGGAACATTTACTATTCCAAGATTTGGCTCAATTGTGCAAAATGGAAAGTTTTCAGCTGGAATCGAAGATTTTGTTATCGCATTAAATAGGGTAGATTTACCTACGTTAGGTAAGCCCAAGATGCCGCATTTAAGTCCCATCTTTATTATGAATGGAGTTTCAGTTGAGCGTTTTGAATATCATTGTTACCTAATAGCTCAATAATATTATTAAACTTATAAAAGCTTCCTAATATGGCTTCTGTTTCACTTGGTTTAAATTTACCTAAAACCCAGTTTGTAACATCTACTTTGTTTCCAGGATGCCCAATTCCTACTCTGAGTCTTATAAAAGATTTTCCTGAATGGGAAATGATACTTTTTAATCCATTGTGGCCACCATGCCCTCCACCTACTTTGATTTTGAGACTGCCAATTGGTAAATCTAGATCATCATGAATAACAATAATTTTCTTAAGATCCAAATTACAGCTTTTTATAATTTTGCTAATTGATTGCCCAGACTCATTTACGTAGTGATTAGGATATCCCCATAAGATTTTTTCATCAGAAGATGATGTAACAGTTGATTCAATGTTTTTCTTAGATTGAAGGCCCAGATTTAAATCTTTAGTGATTTTTTTTACCCAATCTTTTCCAATATTGTGCCGGGTTCCATTATATTTGAGATCAGGATTACCTAGACCAATAATACATATATTAGGCACAGATATTATTGACCTTAATCACTTGATTCAGTTTCTTCAGGAGTTTCTTCACCAGAATCATCCTGATCTGAAGATGCCTCTTCTCCTTCAGCAACTTCACCTTCCTCGCCTTCTTCGCCTTCAGGTAGAATTTCTGGCTCTTCTTCTTCTGCCCTAGGAGGATTAACTGAAACAATCATTTGATCATTTTCTTTATCGAAGCCTGGAATTTCAGCACCCTCAGGTAAAGTGATATCTGATAAACGAATTGCTTCATTAAGCATTAAATTAGTAATATCGATTTCAATAGCCTCAGGAATGTTGCCGGCTAAGCAAGCTATTTCTATATCTGAAATTGCTTTAGCAATGACGCCACCGTCTGTTTTAACACCCTCACATTCTTCTTCACCATTAAATCTAAATGGGACAATAACTTTAAGTTTTGTTTTTCTAGAAACTCTTTGAAAATCTGCATGAAGGAATTTTCCTTTTACAGGTTCCCTTTGAAGTTCTTTTAGTACAACTTTCTCTTCTTGCCCTTCAAGTAAAATCTTGAGAATCTGAGTATAAAAGAGTTCATTTTCAGATGCTTTAGTAAGCTCATTCAATCTTACTTTTATATTTTTAGTTTCTTCTTCATTGCCATAGATAATTGCAGGCACCATCGAATTTTCACGTCTAATTTCTCGAGTTTTATTTGTACCTGTCCTAATTCTTAGATCTGCATTTAATATAATTTCATTTGACATAAGTTTTACCTTTTAACTTAACTTTTTTAAAAATAGAGCGCTAAGGGACTCTTCATTGTTTAATCTTCTAATGCACTCCGCAATGGTAGGGGCAAGAGAAATGACGCGTATTTTACTGCATTTTTCTGCTTCTGGGGATAAAGAAATGGAATTGGTTACAACTAATTCATCTATTGATGAATTAGAAATTCTTTCAATTGCCGGGCCAGATAGTACTGGATGAGTGATATATGCTTTTACTTTAGCAGCACCAGCTTCTTTAAGGGCTTGGGCTGCATTACACAATGTCCCTGCTGTATCAATAATATCATCAGGAACAATGCAACTTTTTCCTTTAACATTGCCAATTATGTTCATTACCTCGGATTCATTTGCAGTTGCTCGCCTTTTATCAATAATAGCAAGATCAGATTCATCTAGGAATTTTGCTAATGCCCTAGCTCGCACGACACCACCTACATCAGGAGAAACAACCATTATCTGTTCATCTTGAGAAGATCTTGACTTAATATCATCATGCATGATCTTAGTTGCATACACATTATCTGCTGGCATATCAAAAAATCCTTGAATAGATTCTGAATGAAGGTCAACAGTTAATACCCTATCAACACCGACAGAATTCATCATATCTGCTATAACTTTTGCACTTATCGGCACTCTCGAAGATCTAACCCTTCTATCTTGACGAGCATAACCATAATAAGGAAGGATGGCTGTTATTCTCGATGCAGAGGAGCGTTTAAGAGCATCCGTAATTAACATTAACTCCATTAAATTAGAATTCGTTGGAGCGCATGTAGATTGAATAACAAAAGCTTCATGGCCTCGAACATTTTCAAGGATTTCAACTTTGATCTCTCCATCTGAAAATTTACCCAAATAAATATTTCCGAGTTTGAGCCCAAGTATCTTCACTATTTCTTCTGAAAGCCCTTTTGAAGCTGAGCCTGAAAAGATTCCTACTGTTTGTTTGTTAATCATATTTCTGATTATTGGCTGGGGTGGCTGGATTCGAACCAGCGCATGACGGGATCAAAACCCGTTGCCTTACCGCTTGGCTACACCCCATCATTATGTTAAGTACGTTAATAATGGTGAACATTGTAAAGGTTCACAAAAAAAGTGTCTCCATTTAGCAGGAATTTTTTTCAAAGTTTTTTCAATTTCACTCATCTCATCATATGCATAAAACATTGTTGAACCTGAACCAGATAGCCTTGGAGTGCTTATTTGACATAATTCCTTGAAAACTTTATTTACATCCTGGTTATTCTCTAGAAACAAAGGTAGAAATGAGTTTTCTTCTTTTTGAATTATTGACTTTTGGGTGTTTCTATTTAATTTATCCCATTGTGAGAATAATTTCTTGGTAGACGAATGTGTCTGAGGAAATAACAGTAAATATTTTTTTCTAGGTATATTTTTTTCTTCAACTAAGTGATCGCCTATTCCAGATGCCCGGGCATTTTTTCCAAAAATAAAAAGGGGTACATCCGCACCTAGTTTTCTTCCAACCTTGGTTAGATTCTGAGAGGAAAGACCAAGTTGAAATATAAAATTAATCCCAATAAGCGCCGCTGCA
>CAYUHD010000040.1:0-13274 GCA_964444385.1 uncultured Gammaproteobacteria bacterium | reverse complement strand
TATATTTCTAACGCCTTATCACCAAAGGGCATATTCTCATCTGCAACTTGTGAGAAGGCACTGGTTGCTATCAATAAACCAATAATAGTTAATACTTTTAATTTAGTTGCTATCATGCTGCCTACTTGTAAGTCTATAAAAATATAATGATATAAGTGTATTATCAATCAATGCATACAGGAAATAATAAAGTTATTGGTTTTTGGCGGGGTTGGTCAATTGCCGTAGGCTGTGCAATTGGCTCAGGTATTTTTATGATGCCGACTCTGCTTGCGCCCTATGGAATGCTAGGATTAGGTGGCTGGTTAATCGCTGGAGTTGGATCAATACTTGTGGCTCTGACTATGTCTAGGTTGGTAAGACGCTTTCCAAAAACAGGCGGACCTTATGTTTACGCCAATGAAGGGCTTGGAAATTTTGCGGGATTTATAATTGCCTGGACCTATTGGGTTGCATGCATTTCTGCAATAGCAGGCATATCAATTGCTTTCGTTGGTTATTTAGGTTTTTTCATCCCATCCATAACAGACTCATCTATCCTCTCTTTAATATCATCTCTAGTCCTTGTCTGGGCAATTGTTATGCTCAATATTCGCAGTTTAGAAAATAGCTCAAAATTTCAGGTTGTCTCTACCCTATTAAAACTACTACCTTTAATTTTTATCATTGCTTTAGGAGTTACAAATTTTGATGTTGCAAATTTGCCAGCCCTAAATCCAAGCAACATTCACCCATTTACATTAATGGCAACTGTTACAACGTTAGTAATGTGGTCCTTCATTGGAATTGAGACCGCTACTGTACCAGCTGATAATGTCATTAATCCAAAAGAAACTATTCCCAAAGTTTTAATCGCATCAGTCTTAACTATTCTGTGTCTTTATATCTTAGTAAGTATTTCAATAGTAGCTATTGTTCCTGCAAATGAGCTAATGAATTCATCGGCTCCTTTTGCATTAGCCGCAACAAAGATATTAGGAGTGGCTGGAGGAACCGTGATTAGTATTGGGGCTCTCATTTCTACTCTTGGTTCACTAAATGCAAATACTTTAACGGCTGGTAACCTTTCCCTTGCTGCAGCAAGAGACGGATTACTACCAAAAAAATTTTTAATACTTTCTAAGACTGGAACACCAATTTTTTCATTCATGCTAGCCGGAATATTTGTTAGCTTCCTTTTAATTATGAATTATACAAAAGGGCTAATTAATGCTTTTGTATTTCTGGCAATGCTTTCAACCCTTTCAACTTTAATTGCCTATGCTTTTTGCGCAATTGCAGAATTTAAGTTTCTACAAAATGATGTTAAAAATAAACAAAGAACTAATGCTATTTTGTTATCACTTGGAACATTCTTATATGCTTTTTTTGCTATTTGGGGTGCTGGAATGGAAATAGTCTTTTACTCCTTCTTGCTAATTTTAATTGGCATGCCTATATATGCCTACTTAAAAAATTAACATGACTATGTTTAATGAATACTCAAAGATTGCTCAGGTTGCCATTAGAAATCCTGAATCTAGCTTTGTAAATGACAAAAAGCTAGCCAGTGAATGGAAGAAATTAAGATTTCATTCAAAACCTAATTTCAAAGACGCGGTTATAGAATTTACTAAATTTAAAGAATTGCTTGAAGATGATGATATTGAAATCATTGATTTACCTACCTCTGATAATCTAACCATAGATAGTATTTATGCCAGAGATAGTATTTTGATATCTCCAAAAGGCTTGATTATGTGTAATATGGGAAGAGCTTCTAGAACGCCAGAAGCCATAGATAATTTCAATATATTATCTAAAATGGGTCACGGGGTTGCAGGAGAAATTAAACCACCTGGAACACTTGAAGGTGGTGACTTTATATGGATTGATAATAACCATGCAGCAGTTGGTCTTGGACCGAGAACTAATCTTGAAGGGATAAATCAATTAAAGAAAATATTAGGTCCTGACATTGATCTTCATATTGTGAAACTTCCTGAACCAGATCATCCCGAAGATGTTCTTCATTTGATGTCAATTATCTCACCTCTCGATAAAAATTTAGCTCTAATATATAAGCCACTTATGCCTAAATCATTTATAAATTGGCTAGTTAATTTGGACATACAATTTGTGAAGGTTTCTAGCAAAGAATATCCATTGATGGGATGTAATGTTTTGGCTACTGCCCCTAGATCAATTATCATGCTTGAAAATCTTCCAATGGTTCAGCTTGATCTTAAAAGTGCAGGATGCAAAATAAGAACATATAGAGGTAATGAGATAAGTCGAAAAGGAGAAGGCGGGCCAACATGTTTAACAAGGCCATTAACAAGAATAAATTTATGAGTGAAACATTTAAAAGTTTACCTGGCTGGACTTACACAAGCGATGCTTTTTTTGAACTTGAAAAAAAAGAACTTATTTTAAAAAATTGGCAATTAGTTTGCCATCTTTCAAACATCCCAAAGGCAGGAAATTTTTTTACATTTGAAATTTTCAATGAAAGGATATTTGTTATAAAAGGAGAAGATGGAAACGTAGAAGCTTTTCATAATTTATGCTCGCATAGAGGTACTAAGCTTCTTGATAAAACTTCAGGAACCTGCAAAGACAAAATAACCTGCCCCTATCATGCATGGGGTTATGATTTCAAAGGCAACCTTATTAAAGTGCCTTACGAAAATCAATTTAAAAATTTCAACAAAAAAGATCACCAATTAAAACCTGTTGAATTAGAAATTTTTCAAGGTTTTATTTTTGTTAAGTTTATAAACTCAAATGTGCCAAGTGTTCAGAAACAATTTGCTCCGTATATTAAAGAAATTGAGCAATACAAACTAGAAGATATGAAACCGCTGGGAAGAGTAACCATGCGGCCAAGGAAAGTTAATTGGAAACAAATAGCTGATAACTATGTCGATGGATTACATATCCCTATTGCTCATCCCGGCCTATCGGGACTTGTTGGCAAGAGTTATGGCATAGAAGTCTCCTCTAATAACGGCTATGTTCATAAAATGTGGGGAGATGGAAGCAATATTCGAAAAGATAATTTATCTAATAGACTCTATGATAAATACTTACCGCATATGAAGCATCTACCAGATGATAGACAAAGATATTGGCTTTATTATAGGCTCTGGCCAAATCTTGCTTTTGATATTTATCCTGAGCAAATGGATTTCATGCAATTTATTCCTATCGATGCAAATACAACAATGATAAGAGAAATGCCTTATGCTCTTCCGGATGGAAGACGTGAAACAAAAGTAGCTCAATATCTAAATTGGAGAATTAATAGACAAGTTAACAAAGAAGACACTGATCTCATTAATTTGGTACAAGAAGGTATGAATACCTCACGATTTCTAAGCGGTCCGCTGGCTGATTCTGAAAAGTGTCTTATTGATAGTGCAAATAAAATTAGAAAATATATTCCCGTTTCAACTATAGATGAAAGGCCAGATGAAAATATGATCGTTAACCTAAACTCAGAACTTTTAGCTACAAGTTAAATTTTTAAAGGACTGAATGAGGTGCAGCAAAAAATTTATTTATTAATGGTTCAAAGGATTCTAATGAATCTACTTCATAGTCGGGATCAAAAGCAGCTTGATCCCAATCATCTGTAAATTCTTTTGCTTTTTCATACCAAGATTCATTCTTGTATAACTTTCTTAAATCTTGAGGCTTTCCCATGTAATGATAATAATGTTCTCCTTGAAAATCCTGATGAGTGCGAACAATATGATAAGCGTCTTCACTTAGATATGGTTTAATCATCTCGGCAGCTATTTGTCCATGATTTGGAACATTAATTACTTTGCCAATATCATGGATAAGACTTAATAAAACCATTTCATCATCTGCTCCAGCTCTTCTAGCCATGGTGGCAGTCTGCAATGCATGATGCAACTGATCTGTGCCAAAGCCGAGTGTTAGCTCTTTAGTTTGTTTTAACATTGAAATAATTCTTTTTGGCATATCAAAGATATGAGGCATATGCTCCTCTCTGATGTGCTGCCATTCTTCTTCTGTACTGTGATCCATCCGTGTAAACATAAAATACCTACTCAAATTAAACTTATTAATGAATAAATTAACTTATTCAGACTAAAAATGAAATATATACTATTATTTAGTTATGAAATATTTCTTATACAACAATAAATTATTTTCTTTTTTTGTTCTAATCTTTTTAATTACTAACAATCTTTATGCTCAAGCAGAACAAGCAATACAAGTAAAGGAAGCATATAAATATGTAGGTGAAACTAAGATTGTATGTGGAAGAATTGTTTCTACAAAATATCTCAAAAGAGCATCTGGTGGTCCAATATTTTTAAATTTTGGTCGTGACTATCCTAACCAACAAATGACAGGTCTAATTTGGTTTGGGAGATTTTCAGAATATTTTTCATATAAACCAGAAAAGTTTTTAAAACGTAAAAATGTTTGTGTAAAAGGCTATATCTCTGAATATGAGGGCAAAATACAAATGGAATTAAGAACAGAGAAACAAATTAAAATTAGAGAATAGTTTAACTGACAATAAATTTCAAAACAGTATGGAGCCTGGCTGCCTCTATCAGATCTTTTTGAACTGGCGAACCATCTTTCTGCAATTTTATCTTTGCAAAAAAAGCATCGATTGGATTATTTGTTACGAGATCTCTTAGGCTATCTTCAACAATATGATCATCATAAAACTCAAGATTGACCGATGCATCGACTAATTTACCTTTAAGCCAGATTTTTGTTGAAGATTTTCCTTTTAAGTTTCTCCACCAAATATTAGACCTCAAAGTAACACACGTATATGAAGATTCATGCTTATGATAACTAACCGGTATTAAGAATTTCTTTCCACTTTTTCTGCCGTTAAAACTTATAACAAGAAGTTGATGACTTAATAAAAAATGTAAAGGTGATCTAGCTATCAAAGAAACAAGTGGATTAATTAGACGCCACAAATTCATTAATCTAATTCAGTAAATTTATATGGCTTCTCAATAACTTTGTTTTCATCAAAGGTAACTTTATATGCTTGTTTATTTTTCTTAAAGCGAATAGATGATTTAGGTTTTTCGTTAATAAAATGTAAAGCTGCGCCTCCTTCAATACCATACATGAAATCAATAGATTTATTCTTAAGTAATGTTTTTGTTGCTGGGCGTCGCTCAGGCTCTTCATCATAATGAGGAGCACAATTTCCAGGAATGAAGTTCATACATTGCATCATCTTAAGTTCGCTTGCCCATGAATCAGTTAATCCATTTTCAAACCAACAAATAGCACCCGCACTAACCCCACTCATAACCGCTCCTTGAACATAGGCACTTTTTAATATTATATCTAGACCCCAGTCCTTCCAAACAGCTAGCATGCTTTTTGTATTACCTCCGCCGACAAAAATAACATCCTGTTTGAGGATATGCTTTTCAAGATCTATAGTCCTCTTAAAAAAACTAACATGAGTTGGGTGACAATTAAGTTTTGAGAACACCGTGTAATAATTAACTATGTAAGAATCTAGATCTCCAGTTGCGGTTGGAATAAAACAAATGTTTGGGTTTTTCTTGTCGGTTTGATCCAAAATATATTGTTCAATTAAATTAGATTCTTGAGTTCTACCAAAACCCCCTCCTCCGATTGCTATTACTTGACGCATATTCATCCCTGAGAGATATTAGATTAATGAAATTTAGCCATAAATATATCATTGTTGGGGCAGGAAGTGCAGGTTGTGTTTTGGCAAATAAGTTATCTGAAAATCCTCAAAATACTGTTCTTTTAATAGAAGCTGGGCCTGTAGATAAATATCCAGCAATCAAAATGCCATTAGCTGCAAGCTCACTTTTTAAAAATAAAAAATATGGTTGGTGCTATGAGACCGAGCCAGAAAAAAATTTAAATAGTAGAACTATTAGCTGGCCTAGGGGCAAAACCTTAGGTGGGAGCAGCTCAATCAATGGAATGGTTTACATTAGAGGTCAAGCTAAAGATTATGAAATGTGGGAAAGCGCAGGTAATAAAGGTTGGGGTTATCGAGATCTCATGAAATACTTTGTTGCTCTTGAAAATAATCAAAATCATGAAGATCAATATCATGGAAATTTTGGATCATTATGGGTTGAAACATATGAGCCAATTCTAAAAGCATCTAAATCTTTTTTAAAAGCTTGTAAGGAATGTGGCTTCAATAAAAATGATGATTTTAATGGTCAAGACCAAGAGGGATATGGTCAATATCAAGTAAACATCAAAAATGGACAGAGATTTAGTGCTGCTGATGCATTTCTTAAACCAATACTAGGAAGACCTAATCTTGAACTACTCACCAACACTTTAGTCGAAAAAGTTATTACATCAAATAAAAAAGCAATTGGGGTAAAGATTAAAAATAAAAAAGGTACTCAAGTAATAAGATCTACTTCTGAAATAATTCTTACTGGAGGAAGCATAAATTCACCACAAATTTTAATGCTTTCTGGAATTGGTCCAAAAAAACATCTCAGGGAGCATAATATACCCATTGTTAATGACTTACCTAGTGTGGGACAGAATTTACAAGATCATTTAACAGTGAATGTAAGTTACAAAATTAATAAATTAGATACTTTTAGCGAACTCATGAAACCAATAAAAGTACTAAACAATATGTTTCAGTACTTTATTAAACGAAAGGGATTGATGACATACCCTGCCTCAGATATTGGAGTTTTCTTTAAAACAAATGACAACGTAGAGACGCCAAATGCACAAATTCATTTTGCGCCTGGTGCTGGGAAGTATCATAAAAATGGTGCTATAAAACCCTCCTCAGGTATTACAGCCTCTATTTGTAATTTAAGGCCTGAAAGTAGGGGTTATCTTGAACTAGTTTCCTCAAATCCATGTGATGCACCAAAAATTTATGCCAACTATCTATCTGAAGAGAGTGATATTCAATGGATGGTTGAAGGAGTTAATAAAACTAGAGCAATCTTTGACAATCCTTCTATGAAAAACTTAAATGCCACAGAAATTCAACCTGGGAAAAGTTGTGATAATGATGAAAAAATTAAAGAATTTATTAGAAATGAATCTTTATCAGTTTATCACCCTATAGGAACATGCAAGATGGGTATTGGCGATGATTGTGTGGTAGATAAAAATTTAAAGGTATATGGAATAAATGGTCTCAGGGTTGCTGATGCATCCATATTTCCAAGTATTATCTCAGGCAACACTAATGCCACCTGCAATGTAATTGGGGCTAAATGCGCTGATCTAATTTTAAATAAAAATTAAATTTATTTTTGAAACACTATTCGGCCACCTACAACAGTTAAGACATTGGTCGATTGCAAAATTTCCTGTTCTGGAATAGTCATTAGATCCTCAGCAAATACAGAAAAATCAGCCAATTTACCAACCTCAATTGTTCCTTTTACATCTTCTTCAAAAGAAGCAATTGCTGGCCATATAGTAAACATTTTTAAAGCCTCGAATCTAGACAATCTTTGATCAAGATTCCAACCCTTAGCATGATATCCATCAACATCTTTTCTAGTGACTGCTGCATAAAACTCAATTCTAGGGTCACCAATTTCAACTGGAGCATCTGTACCACCCGCAATAATTAAACCCTTATTAATCAAATTTCTCCATGCGTACGCATTGTTGATTCTATCTAATCCCAGTCGATCAATTGCAAAATGTAAATCACCAATAGCATGAGATGGCTGCATTGAGGGTATGACACTTAATTCAACGAAACGACGTTGGTCTTCGGGAGCAATATTCTGAGAATGCTCTATTCTCCATCTTGGAGATACAAAATTACCAGTTTTCTTTGCTTTAGCAAAAGTCTCTTCATACCAATCTAATACCACTCTATTGCCATGATCACCGATAGCATGTGTTCCAATTTGTATACCTTTATTTAATGCCTTTGTTAATCTTGGTTTTGTGTCCTCCTCACGAAAAATAAAAACTCCTTTGCCATCGTAATCGCTGTATTTTTCTAACAAAGCAGCGCCTCTTGATCCTAAAGCTCCATCCGCATACATCTTGATTGCTCTTACAGTAAGCAAATGCTCTGGATCTAAGATAGGTCCTTGCTCTATAAGACGGTCGGCAGGATTGCCATCACTCACCATAAAATAAACTCTTTGTAAAAGATTATTTTCAGATTTAATTTCATTTAAAATTGAGATATCATCAAAAGTGCCTCCAGGTACATGTATTTGAGTCCAGCCTAGACTTACATTTCTTTTTATTCCTTCTAAGAAGGCTTCCTTATCATTTTCTCTGGTTAATTTGGGAATAAGGTGTGCAATTAAATTCATAGCCATATCAACTAACAGACCCGTTGGTTCTCCTATTTCATCTTTTTCTATAAAGCCGCCCTGGGGATCTTTTGTGGTTGAATCTATGTTAGCTAAATCTAAGGCCAGGCTATTTACAACAACAGCGTGTCCATCTGCTCTTTCAAGCACAACTGGGTTCTCAGGAGAAAATACATCAAGATCCCATCTTGTTGGAAATCTTTTTTCTGGCCAGACTTTATCAATCCAACCCCGACCAACAATCCACTCACCGGCTTTCTTGGTTGATAGATAGTTTTTAACTATTTCTAAAGTTTCATTTAATGAGGAGATACCTTGTAAATTTAAGGTAAGTTCTCTATAACCAATTCCTTTTAAATGCCCATGAGCATCTGTAAAACCAGGATATATATATTTGCCATTTAAATTTATAACTTCTGCATCGGAACAATTGAGACCATCATCAGTTAGATTATTTCCGACATAAACAATTTTAGAACCTTTTAAAGCAATTGCTCCCACGAATGCTTGTTCACCAACCCCGCTATAAATGGTTCCTTCAGCAAGAATTAAGTCTGCATCAATACATTTTGGAGCAGCTATTATTCCTGATGCATGAAAGCATACAAGAAATAAATAAACTCTAATTAAAAAACTTCTAGGCATCCTGAGCCGTGGGTCTAATTACTATCTCATTTACTGATACACCAGGATCTTGTTGTAATGCATAGATAATTGACTCGGCAACTCTTTCAGCTGGCTGAGCAATCTCACCGATCCCCCTGCTCATCAATGCTTCAAGCATTGACTTATCTTTTATAGAAAATGCTAATTCAGTTTTAAAGGCTCCTGGATAAATACAGGTAACTTGTATTTTTCCGGAAGATTCTAATCTCAAACCTTCAGAAATAGCTCTAACAGCATATTTTGTTCCAGAATATACTGCGCTACCAGGCATTACTCTTTTTCCAGCAACTGAAGATATGTTAATAATTTGACCTGATTCTCTTTCAAGCATATGCGAATAAACTGAATCAATTCCATATAAAACTCCTTTAATATTTACATCTATCATTTGATCCCATTCATCTGTTCTCCCCTTTTCGATTAAAGATAAAGGCATAACTCCTGCATTGTTAACCAACGAGTCAATTCTCCCAAAGGTTTCTATAGCATGATTAGCCAATGCATGCATTTGTTCTTTAGAAGTTACATCTGTAACCTTGTTAGTGGCGGAATCAGAGCCAAGTTCATCGCACAAGTCTTTCAGCTTATCTTCTCTACGAGCACCCAAGACTACTTTTGCACCAAGAGATACACACATCTTTGCAGCCTCTTTTCCAAAACCAGAACTTGCGCCAGTTATCATTACAATTCTGTCTTTTAAATCAGTCATTTATTCTCTCCCTAATATTTCATGAGTTTTATAGTAACTTATAATTCTCTGTTTCCACTTATCCGTATAACTTTCAAATTCCTTATTTTTAATTAAAAATTCCTTAAAAAGAAGATCGCGATCTACCATTAAGATTGCAATTGATTCTATATCAGTTTCATACATAACATTATGAGCATTTGCATATGCGGCTCCTTGAAGAAAATAATCTTCAATCCAATCTTTCCTTTTAATCTTTTTTGCTGTTTTAAAATCAATTATGGTTGGTTTACCTTTAAAAATGCCAATACAGTCTGCTGTTCCTGCGTATAAACCATCTAAAACTAAACTCGATTCTAGACCCCAAACCTCTTCAATATCTCCCAAACAATCATCAACAAAACGTTTGGCTATTTGGTGTGCCATTAAACCCAACCTATCTTCTGTAAATTGTTCCCAATCATAGCCATTAAGGTAATTTTCAATAGCTAAATGTACAGCGGTGCCTATTGTTGTAGCTTCATCTACAACCTCTTTTGCTGTTTTGGGTCCTACTTTTCTTTTCCATGCCTCAATCCCAGAGTGATCTCCTGTTGCAGAAAGGATAGTTGTAACTGATGGAACGAGATTTTTTTTGGAGTCTCGGTAGTATCGAAGATTATTTTTATCTACACGTTCAAGTTCTGGATATTCAAACAATTTTTTAAACATTCTTTTTAATTGATTGAAGAACCACCATCAACAGAAATAATCTGACCTGTAATAAAAGAAGACCTATTAGATAAAAGAAATGAAACCAATTCACCAATTTCTTCTGGCTCACCAATTCTTCTTAATAAAGATGATTTTTCAAGCATTTCTTTTGCTTTTGGTTCAGCTTCAAAATATTGTCTCACTCCGGGTGTATTAATTGTTCCCGGTGAAACTGCATTAACTCTAATACCATCTCTGGCAACTTCCTTGGCAAGGGATTGAGTTAAATTATTAACCGCTGCCTTGCTAGCTGCATAAATAGAATTAAAAGCATATCCTTTAATGGCTGAATTAGATGAAATATTAACCATCGAAGCAGAAATTGACTGCTCTTTTAAAAACTTAATCTCGGCTTGAACGCATTTCCATAAAGTAGTGAAAGTTAAATCAAGTGTTACTTGAACCTCTTCAAGAGAGTAATTTTCAACTGGTCCTATGCCTTTGGAGGCGGCAGCATTATTACAAATACAATCTAGTTTTTTAAATGTTGATACAGTAAATTCAAGCATTGATTCAATTGCATTAGAATCAGTTAAATCAGCTTGAAAGCTTGCTGCAGAATTTGGAAAAAGAGAATTTATATCCATGACGACCTTTTCTGCCGATTTGCCGTTTAAATCTACAATCATTACCTTAGATCCATGCGCAGCTAAAACTCTTGCTATGCCTTCTCCAACACCTTGACCTCCCCCAGTTACTAGGGATACTTTATTTTCTAAATCCATCTCAAGCTCCTTTCAAATTATTTGTTAAAAAAGATAAAATGTAATTATAGGTTGTCATCCTATTGGTTTCATTAAGGGTTTCATGTCTTGCTCCTTCAATGAGATAAAGCTCTGATCTACAATTATTATCTAACAAGCAATCATTCAATTTCTTTGTTCCTTGCCCCATGCCACCAACTGGGTCATCAGAACCTGAAAAAACTAAAATAGGAATATTTTTATTAATTAATGCTATGTGCTTTGGATCAAAAACTGATTCAATACCCTTAATAACATCTGACCATAGTTGATTAGAAACTACAAAGCCACACAAAGGATCATTTGTATAATTTTCTACACACCCTGAATCCCGAGAGAGCCAATCATTTGGAGTCTTAGTATTTTTAAATTTACCGTTAAACCCACCAAAAATTATTTTATGTAATAACTTGCTATAACCTTTATTACCAAGTCTTAATATTTCTATTTTAAGTAATATTTTTTGTAATACTGTGTCCATAGAATTTGGGTAGCTTGAACCAGAGAGTAGCGCCACATCAAAAAGGGTATCTTGTTGAAGAGCTGATAAACCAATCCATGAACCCATGCTATGACCTAGTAAGGTTTTTGAAACATTGGGAAATAATCTATTGGTTTCTTGATGAACTGCTAGCAGATCTCCCACAACCAAATTCCAACCATTCTCATTACCAAAGAAACCAATTTGATTATCTAAGATACGATCTCCATGACCACGGTGATCATGAATAGCAGCATGAAAACCATTTTCATTTAAAAAATTAATAAAATCTTGATACCTATCTTTATGCTCAGCCATACCATGAGATATTTGAACCAAGCCAACGATCGTTTCGATTTTTGATTGGTAAAGCTCAAATTGTAGATTTGAATCGGGGCTTGTATCTAATGATATTTTTTCCATAAGACTATAAAATAACATGTAATAAGGTAAACACATGCAAGATATATATATTTCTGGAACAGGGGTTTGGACTCCTCCGCATAAGGTATCTAATGAGGAACTTGTGGAATCATTTAATAGCTATGTTGAACTTTACAATTCAGAAAACGCAAAAGAAATAGAAGCTGGCTCGCTAGAAGCTTTAGAGCCATCTTCTACAGAATTTATAGTTAAGGCTTCAGGAATACAAAATAGATACGTCATCGAAAAAGACTCTTTGTTAGATCCAACAAGAATGAAACCTAAGATTGAAGCTAGAAGTGATGATTCTTTATCTCTATGCGCAGAAATAAGTGTTATTGCTGCAAAACAAGCGCTTAATAATGCAAAATTGAGCCCTGGTGATATTGATGCAGTGATTGTTTCTACTGCAAACCTTCAAAGGGCTTATCCAGCTATAGCCATTGAGGTTCAAAATGAATTAGGGATTGAAGGTTACGCTTATGACATGATGGTTGGATGCTCATCTACAACTTTTGGAATAAGTAATGCATATTCAGACATAGCGTCCGGTAAAGCTTCAAAGATAATAGTAATTAATCCTGAAATTACAACGGCTCATAATAATCTTAAGAATAGAGATGGCCATTTTATTTTTGGTGATGTTTGTACAGCAGCTGTAATTGAAAAAAACTCTCAGTCACCTAATAAATTTAAAATTATTAATTCTAAGTTAAAGACTCATTTTTCTAATAACATAAGAAATAATTTTGGTTTTATGAACGCCATTGAAGATAAGGAATATACAGAAGAAGAACTTTTATTTGTTCAAAATGGTAGAAGTGTCTTTAAAGAAGTAATGCCCATGGTTGCATCTTTGATTAGTGAGCACCTTGAAGAAAATAAGCTATTACCTAATGATATTGAGCAATACTGGCTTCATCAAGCTAATATTAATATGAACACTTATGTTGTAAAAAAACTTCTTGGTGATGACTTTCCACCTGAACGAGCTCCAAATGTCCTTGATGAATATGCTAATACTGGCTCTGCAGGATCACTAATCTCATTCCATAAATATAATCATTTAACAAAAGGTCAAAAAGGGATTATTTGTTCATTTGGTGCTGGATATTCAATCTGCTCAATCTTAGTAGAGAAAGCTTAAATCAATGAAATATATTTTGCTGATGTTAGTAATTCTAACCACATCAATTATT
>CAYUHD010000039.1:12548-13654 GCA_964444385.1 uncultured Gammaproteobacteria bacterium | reverse complement strand
GCTGCATTAGTTGTCAAATATAAAGGCGATGGATCATTAAATAAAAAACCAATTAGTATCTCTGCTCATATGGATGTTGTGGATGCATTGAGATCTGATTGGAGCAGGGACCCTTTTAAATTAATTAAAGAAAATGGCTATTTTTTTGGTCGAGGGACTGGTGATGATAAGCTGGGAATGACAGCAGTGGTTACAGCTTTTTTAAGACTTAAATCAGAAGGATGGGTTCCTGGTAGAGATTTAATAATTGCTTTTTCAGGCGATGAAGAGACGGGAATGGTAACAACGAAAGCCTTAGTAAATGAATATAGATATCTTACAGATAGTGAATTTGTGTTGAATGCAGATTCAGGCGGAGCAAGAATTCCTGAAGATGGTGGAAGACCATCAAGTTTTAGTATGCAGGCAGCAGAAAAAACATATGTTACATGGGAGATGACCATTCGAAATCCAGGAGGACATAGTAGCCGACCTAGAAAAGATAATGCTATTTACGATTTAGCAGATGCGCTTATAGAAATTGAAAATTATCAATTTCCAATCAATCATAATGAATTAACATTAAAATATTTTAGAGCCACCGGTAATAAACGAATGGATAATGTTGGCAAGGCAATGAAAGACTTTGCTATTAATCCAAATAATCAGGATGCAATTAGTGTCTTGTATTCAAATGGATATGCTGGAACTTTGGGAACCACCTGCGTTGCCACCATGTTAAGAGGTGGGCATGCAGAAAATGCATTGCCACAATCAGCAACGGCAACAATTAATTGCAGAATCTTTCCTGGTACTGGAATTCAGAATACTCTAACTCAACTTAAAAATGCTGTTAATAATTCGCAAATAGAGTTTTCAATGCTTGGTATCCCGACTGAAACGAATCCGTCTCCATTGAGGGAGGATGTTATTGCGGCCCTTCAGGAAGCAGTTGATATTAAATATCCTGGCTTAGAAATTATACCCAGCATGTCATCAGGTGGAACAGATGGAATGCATTTTAGAGCAGCTGGGATTCCAAGCTATGGTGTTAACGGCGGTTATGGCAAAGCAAGTGATAGCTTTGCTCATGGTTTAAATGAAAGAATATTGGTACAAAGTTTTTA
>CAYUHD010000039.1:0-12448 GCA_964444385.1 uncultured Gammaproteobacteria bacterium | reverse complement strand
CAAGTGATAGCTTTGCTCATGGTTTAAATGAAAGAATATTGGTACAAAGTTTTTACGATAACTTGGCTCACTGGTATGTTTTGCTAAAAGCTATAGCAAGCCCTAAATCTTAAGAGTTAAGTTGTTTGATCTGATGATTTATTTGTCAAAGTTATAACAGCTTTTAAAATTCCAGTATCTTTATAACTCAACCTCTTAATTTCTTATTTGTTTTGTAATTGCGTTAAATCTTTTTCGATATCAATCTCAACTTCAATATTTACATCCCCGTTATTCTCTTGTGCTTTTTTTAGTTCTTTTTTTATAGCTTTTAATTTTTCTTTAAGCGCCACCATATCTTCTTCAGGTAGATTTTTACCTACATCATGTAAGATTTTAACAATGTCTAATTCAGAAGCATCACTTGCGCTAATCTTAATATCGATTGTTTCATGATCTAGACCATCTTTTGATTTAAAAATCATCACATTATGATCTTTTATTTCATGAAGATCTTTTCTTTTTCCAGGCTTGCCTATCCATTTAAATTTTTTATCACCCAGTTTCTCTAAGTCTCCATCTATCATCATTATGTGCTTTTCTTGCATTCTGTGTGGTGATTTAGGTCCTATGAAGTCATCTAATATGATGGCAAAACCTATAAGACTACCTAAAATTAATGCTTGAATATATTTCTCATTCATTTTATTTCCTTATGTAATATTTATTTTCTCTCTTATCTGAGAAACTGCATTTTACAGGAGCCCTAAAACAATTGATATCAAATAGGGAGTAAAACTACGGAACAGACTACGGAATGACACATTTACTTATTTTTAAAAGCCTATAAAATGCCTTATCTATAGGAACGGAGAGATGGCAGAGCGGTTGAATGCACTGGTCTTGAAAACCAGCAAACCTTCGCGGGTTTCCAGGGTTCGAATCCCTGTCTCTCCGCCAGTTTTTAGTTGCTCAATCCAGAATATAACAATGTTTTCAATTCTTCCCGAAGAGGATATTTATCGGAGGGCATATATTGCGTCATCATAGTTGCAGTAACATTATTCTTTTTATCAACCCAGAAGATTGTACTAGCTGCTCCACCCCAAAAAAATTCACCATCTGAAGAATAAGTTCCAGCTATTCCTGCGTCCATTATTGTGCCTACTGTTAAACCAAATCCAACTCCATTTAATCCAAAGGCCGCTCCATCAGCAAGAATATCATCGGAAATATGATTTCTTGACATCAAATCAACTGATGCCTTACTAAGAATCCTTACACCATTTAAGGTGCCGCCATTTAAAAGCATTTCTGCAAATTTACTATAGTCATCAATGTTTGAGACTAACCCTGAGCCTCCATCAAATAACTTAGATGAGTTTGTAAGGTATGGAGATTCATCAAATTTATCTATGGCTCTAAGGTCTTTAGAAAACATTAATTCAGATCGAGTTAACCCAGATGGCGCAATTATCTCACCATCTCTGCTGAATGCTCCAGAAGTATATAAGGTGGTAAATGAATTCTTATCATTTGAGTTTACTGAAAATCCAATACTTTTTAGATTTAGTGGATTAAAAATATTTTTTTGTAAATATTCAGCGAATGTCTTACCTGATATAACTTCAACTATACAACCCAATACATCCATATTAATTCCATAGGACCATTGTTCTCCTGGGTTATGTAAAAGTGGCGCAGAGGCTGCAGCGGCAGAAAACTGACAAGTGTCTCCAGGAAATTTAGTTAATTCTGCATCTAAGGCCCCAAAATAATAAGGTCGTATATTGTATTTCCTATAAATATGATGAACTGGACCTTCGCCAGCCCAGCTATAGGTTAAGCCACTTGTATGAGTCAATAAATCTCTGATGGTAATTTCTCTTTTAGGCTTAACAACGTAATCTTGATAATCAAGATTTATAACCTTTGTATCTTTAAATGCTGGTATGTACTTTGAAACATTATCATTTAATCTTAATTTGCCATTTTCAATTAGCTGCATAATTGCTACGCCAGTAACAGGTTTAGTCATGGAATAAATTCTATAGACTGTTTTTTGATTGATTGATTTTTTTTGATCAATGTCTGCATATCCATGTGTATGTCGATAAATTTCTTTATTATCCTTTTTAATTAAAATTGATATATTTGGGAGACTTCCATTTTCAATATATGAGTTGAAATGATCTGTTATTTTTTTCTTATCACCTGCATCAAGATTGCTAGCTGATATTGGCGTTGCTATGAAAAAAAATAATACTAATGATCTGAAGAATGTCATAAATTTCACCTATAATTTATATCAATTATTTTATTACACTTAAGTACTTAATGACATCTTCTAAATTTAACAGAGAAGCTCCAAAATTTTTATCTATATTGGGTGCAGAAGGTTTTAATTTTGATGAAAAAAATGAATCTATTTCGATGAATTTTAATATTGGAGAAGATCTAACTCATTCAGCTGGGAAGATAGTTCAAGGGGGTTTTATTACAGCTATGCTTGATACCAGCATGGCCCATCTTTTAATTTTTAAAACAAATGGTAAATATAACCCTTTAACTTTAAGTCTTAATGTTACTTTTCTAACCTCAGGCACATCTGGAAAATTTGTTGCATTAGCCAATATTGAGAAGATGGGTAAGAGTATTTCTTTTACCTCAGCTCAATTACATCAAGATGGAATTTTGGTTGCAACAGCAACAGCTACTAATAAACTTGTAAAGTTTTAATTTTCCTATGACAGATATAAATTCTAATAAAAATCTATCCGCTAAAGATAAGTACTTAGATTTTATTAAGAGCGTTCAGCCAACAAAAGATTTTATTTCTAGCACTCATCCTGAGGAGCCAAATTATTTAGATTCATTAAGTTGGGCAGCTTTACCAGGCCGAGATGGTTTTCACAATCTATCTCCAGATACTAAGCCATCTCTTGAAATTAAAGACTTTGATGTTTTTTATATTCATCCAACTGGTTATTTTCAGCAATACTGGAATTCACCCATTGATCATGAATCTGCTGCGTACGAGAGAACAGGCAGTCATTTAGCAACTCAAGCTTCAGCATTTTCAGCAACTTGTAATGTTTATGCTCCTTATTATAGACAATCAACTTATTACTCATTTTTTGATACCGGATCAAACGGTTCACAAGCTTTAGATTTGGCTTATTCAGATATATCAAATGCTTTTAATATATTTGTACAAGAACACAACAATGGAAGGCCTTTTTTTATTGCGGGTCATAGTCAAGGAGCTCTTCATGGTCAAAGATTAGTTCATGAGTATATTTCCGGTAAATCTTTGGCTAAGAACTTCATAGCAGCTTATCTAATTGGTTATATTTTGCCAGTAAAGTATTTTGATGACATGTATCCAGATCTAAGTATTTCTCAATCAAGTCAAGATCAAAAAGTAATTATTTCCTGGTGTACGGGCATTGAAGGTTTTAGGCGAAGTAGAGCTAACGCTAAGTTTTGGACACCTGCTGGTTGGAAAAGTGAGCCTATGGAGCAATCTTTAGTTTGTCAAAACCCATTTTCATGGACTGACCAAGGAGAATGGATCGATGACCCTAATAATATTTCAATTCGTTTAAAATCCGACAAGCTATCTTTAGCAGATTATTATGCAACTAAAAATACATTTTCCAAGCTTTCGATTGATGCTATAACCAATTTAGAATTTCAGGCTAAGGTATCTAAAAATTATATGATTGAAACCAGAGGGCCATTGATAGATAAAATTAGAAAATTTTCTGTAGAAGGGGATCTCCACAATTTTGATATGTCACTTTTTTGGGGCGCTATCAGAAATAATATTAAAGTTAGAGCAGATGCATACAATGAATAAAACTTTATTTATTTTAATTTTTACTTTTAGTTTTAACCTTTTCTCATATGAAGAAGGTTTTGCTAGAAATGATTTGATTAATATTGCATACCGAGATTATGGGCCTAATGACGGCAAACCAATTTTATTGGTTACCGGTCTAGGAGCTCAGTTAACATTATGGCCAAAATTCTTGATTCAGGATTTACAAGAAAATAATTTTAGACCCATAGTATTTGATAATCGAGATGTTGGATTATCAACTCGTTTTTCTTCTCAGCCATCTCAAACATTAAATTATTTAAAATATTTTTTGTTTATCCCCATAAACTCTGAATACACTATACAAGATATGGCCTCTGACGGTATTGCTGTTCTAGACCATTTAAAAATTGAGAGAGCTCATATTTTGGGTATGTCAATGGGAGGCATGATCTCCCAAGTTCTTGTTGCACTTTATCCAGAGAGAGCACAATCATTTACTATGATTTCTTCAACAGCTTCAACTCCAAACCCATTCAACGGTCCAAAGTTCAAGGTTACTCAGCAGCTACTTAAAAGATCAGCAGCAAAAAATGATATCGAAGGTAGAATTGATCAGTCTATTAAATTATTTAAACTTATTGGTACCCCCGGTAAGAATTATGATACTCCTCAATTTAGAATAAATATGCGTGCTTATATTAAAAGGGGTGGTGATGATGGGGGTTTTCTCAGACAAATGGCTGCAATTATTGGATCTAAAAATAGAAAAGAACTTCTCAAATTAATTAACACTCGAACATTAATCATTCACGGTGATATTGATCCTCTTATTAAAGTTAAAAACGCTTATTCAGCTAATAAATTAATTCAATCTAGCAAACTTGAAATCATTGAGGGCATGGGTCATTTATTAGATGAAGAGTCATATGCTAAGTTTCAAAATCAATTTATTGTATTTCTAACCAAATAATTTTATATAAGAGAAAAAAAATTATTTCATTGAGGTTAATAGTTCTTAAATAGCTATACAATATCGAGTCATGGCCATTCAAGCTAAAGAAAAATTTTTTTATGCCTCTGGTGCGGTTGCGAATGGAGTAAAGACTGATGCTTTTACTTTTTTTCTTTTATTTTTCTACTCTAATGTCATAGGCTTGACACCGGGTCTTGCCAGTCTTGCAATCTTTATTGCTTTGATAGTTGATGCATTTACTGACCCTATCATGGGCGTGATTTCAGATAGAACTAATCATCGTTTAGGAAGAAGACATCCTTATTTTCTTTTAGGCATAATTCCTATGGGTTTGTCATATTTCATGCTGTTTTCTATTCAGCCCGTTTGGAATCTGTCCCAACAACAATTATTTTTGTGGATGCTTACTTTTACTATTTTGACAAGACTTGGAATGACAATATTTGACGTGCCACATCGATCCTTGGGGAGTGAAATGTCTCGGTCTTATACAGAAAGAACTTCAATATTTGCTGCTCGAGAAATGTTTGGGTGGGCAGGGGGCTTATTCAATGCATTTTTAGCCTACATTGTGTTTTTTAAAGATACTCCTGATTATATTCCTGGTACCAAGAATCCTGAGCCATGGATTTATTATGGTATGACTGGCGCATCTATAATGTGCATTTCTGTGCTCGTTACATATTTTGGAACTCTTAAGTATTGCACTAATACAAAAGTAGAGACTCAAGTTTTTAATTTAAAACTAATTTTTTCTCAAATTTTGATAGCTTTAAAAAATAAATCTTTTCTAATTTTCTTTTTTGGCTATTTGTTTATAGCAGTTAGTTGGGGCATGGGAAGTTCTTTGCAAATTTATATGAATACATATTTTTGGGAGTTTAAATCTATAATGATAGCCTCCTTTCTAGGTATTTATGTGCTCGCTACGTTTACCGCATTTCTAGTAGTTCCGCGATTAGTTCAAATTTATGAGAAAAAAACTATTTTACTATTTGCAATAACTTTTGCAGCCCTCATTCCTCCTATACCTATTTTTTTATACATGACTAACATTCTTCCATCATCTGGATCTTGGAATTTGTTCTTCGCAATAATCCCTTTTATCTATATCGCAAATGGTTGCTTATCTTCAAGTGCAATTATAAGAGAATCAATGTTGGGCGATATTAGCGATGAAGTAGAGCTTGAAAGTAACATTGGTCAGCAAGGCCTAATGTATGCCTCTAGCTCATTGATAGGTAAATTAAATACTGGTCTAGGTATCTTAATGGCTGGTCTTGCGCTTGAGTTTATTGGTTTTCCTCAAGGAATAAAGGTAGATCCAAATTCAGATCAAATTTTTAATTTAGCTATGATTCAAGGTCCACTGGTAGCAGTTCTGATGATCATCCCATTTGGAATTTTCTCTCTCTATAAAATTGATAGAAGCAGGCATGAGAAAATTCTTACTCAATTAGAGGTTAGGTGATTGAACGTTAATGTTTGTATACTTTATATATGGAATTAAATATAAAAAATATACCCAAAAGAACCAAGAAAAAAGATTTAATTCTTGAATCAGCTGTTGCAATATTTTCTCAGTATGGTTACAACAATAGTAAGCTTGAGCAAATTACAAGATCTTTAGATTTAACTGACAAATCTATTTACTATTACTTTAATAGCAAAGGAGATTTATTTATTGAAGTTATTCTTTCTATTCAATCTAACCTTGATATTTTGATTAAATCAATCAATGGAATGGAAGTTAATAACCTTGAAAAAATTAAAATTTATACCAATAGAGCAATGACTATCAATGGGCTGACACTTTTAATGCAACTTCCAAAATCACTTTCTGAATTTGCAAAATATGATGTCATCAAATCTAATGAGGCAAAGCAATATATAATGTGGACTGACTGGTTTATAAAAGGTCAAAGTGACGGTTCTATAATCCATGGAAATCCAGAAGAGCAACGTAATTTTCTATTTGGATCTTTATTTTATTTGCATCATTGGTATGCAATTACTGATAATGAATCTTACTCTCAGTTTCAAACATTCATTGAAAACATGATTGATAGAATGTATTCAACTAATTTTCAGAGGTTACAATGAAAGCACCACACATAATTATTCTTATTCTTTGGGCTGTTGGTATTGTTAATTTGTTAGAGCCATTTAATGGATGGCTCTTTTATGCTGCATCTAGTATTTTTTATTTATTACTATTTGCCCATTTAATTGAGTGCGTCATTTATAGAGCTAAGATATCTAAATCTCAAGATTCTCTTTTAGTTGCATTTTCAATGACGCTAATATTTGGTGTTATTTATATAGGCTCAATCAAAGATTCTTAACAATTGGAAGTTCTAGATGAGGGAACAAAAATCCCAAGAGGTTCAATGGGTGTATGGACACTTGCTTGGCCATCTATCATTACAAATCTGTTTTATGCAACGAGTTCAATTGTTGCAATAAAAGTTGTCGGTAATCTAGGCCCTGATGCTATTGCGGCTGCTGTTACAGGCCAGAGAGTCACCTTTATTATGCAGGCGATACTTACTGGGGTATTGGCTGGATCAACTGCACTAATAGCTAGGAATTGGGGCGCAAATGATAAATCTGAGGCAGGCATCTTTTTTACCAGAACTGTCCAATTAGTCATTTTCTTAGCTTTAATCTCAGCCATTCTAATTTGGCAATTTGCTGAACCCTTAGTAAGATTTTTTGGTTTAAAGGATCAAGCTCTTATCCTTTCCATTGAGTATCTCAAAGCTATATCTCCATTTTATGTTGGTTTTGGGTGTGGTATGGGTTTGATTACTGCTTTGAGAGCAGTTGGAGATGTTAAGACCCCAATGGTAATTGGATTAATTATGAATTTATTTGCTATTTTTTTCATGCTAGTTTTCGTTAATGGTTGGCTTGGCTTTCCTCGATATGGGGTAGTAGGAGCAGCTCTTGGTAATGGAGTCTCATTTGTAATTGGAGCAGCATTATTAGTAGTTTTTTGGTTATCCAATCAATTACCAGTTAGATATTCATCTATTTTTAAGTTAGATATTTCTAGAGTGAAAGAAATATTTCAAGTTGGTCTGCCAGCCGCTGTGGAGCAATTAATTTTTCAAATAGGAATTACAGCTTTTCTTATTTTGGTTGCATTTTATGGTACTGAAGCTTATGCAGCTTATGGAATTGGAGTTCAAATTCTATCTATTTCGTTCGTTATTGGTTTTGGTTTCTCCATAGCTGGTGCAACTCTAGTTGGCCAACATTTGGGAGCACATAACAAGGAACAAGCTAAAAGAGCTGGTTGGGGTGCCATGAGACTCTCAATAATATCGATGACTTTTTTCGGTCTAGTTTTAACTATTTTTGCAGAACCCTTGGCTAGATTCATGATTGATAATGACGATGTAGTTCGATTAGCAGTAATATTTATTTGGCTGCTTGGATCAATGCAGCCACTCATGGCTATTGAATTTTCTCTAGGAGGAGCATTGAGAGGAGCAGGTGATACTAAAACTCCATTAGTAATTACACTAACATGTTTGCTTTTTATAAGAGTTTTTCTTGCAGTAATTTTCTTTTTGCTTGATGCAAGGATTGAAGTAATATTTTCAACGCTTGTTGCTGACTATGTTGTAAAAGGTTTCTTGTATGTTGCTAGGTTTAGATCTGATAAATGGATGAATGTCTTAAAGTTTAAGGAAGCTGATTAGTAACTTTGGTCAATACTTTATTAATTCTTTTCCACATTTTAAGCTCATTGGCATTAACTTTTTTTGATTGAAGGTTGTTAATGCATTTAATTATTAATTCTTTAATTTCTTCATTGGTCGTATTTCTACCAGAGAATTTATTTTGCAACATTTCAATTGAGAATTTTTGTTTTAATAGTTTATTTGATGCAGGGGGATCAATTTGAGCTATTAATTCTAGCTTAACTACGCTTTCAAGTAGCTGTTCTTTATCACCAGTGTACAGAGGTTTTTTTAGTGTGTTAAATATATCTTTATGGATAATTGAGTTGTTTTCTTCATTGGTGTCAAGATGACTTAACAGGTCCTGATAAGATTCAATCTTTTTAGCATTAATGGCATCAATTTTCTTAGTTTCATATGCTTTTATAGCTTTTTGAAGTTTTATGAATTGAGGTAATTTTCTTGTTTTATTTAATTCTTTTAGCTTATCTTTGATGTTTTTTGTAGAGCAATTATCTTGTTCAAGCTGATTTGAAAGATCTGTGATGATTGCTAGCTCATCATTTATTAGCGCTTTCTCTGTCTCAAAAAATCTGTCAGCTTCTGCATTGAGTTTATTCCAAAGCACAGACTCATTTTTTTTTCCAGCAGGGCCTGTATCTTGATACTCGCGTTTAATTTTTTTAAATTTTTGAATGCAAATTTGATTATTCTCATCATTAATTAGCTTGACTCTTTCAATTAAAGCTTCTTTAATTTTGTAGTTTTTGTTTTCTTGATCCCGAATTGCTTCATTGATTGGCTTTCTAGCTTGCTGATATGCAGCTTTTAACTTTGTAAAGTCTTCATCTAATACAGGAGAAAAGCTCTGCCAGCTTTTAAAGGTTTTACTCATGTATTTACTTATTTCTATTAAATTAGGCCATTTGGAATTATGAGCTTCTGTATACTGGATAAGATTCTTGATTATTTTTTCTCTTTCTTTGGCATTTGAAATTTTTTTAGCTTTTAATTCATCATAATATTGAGCACAAGGCTCCCAAGCTTTATCAGTCAGACTTTTAAATGTCATCCACTGTTCTTGTCCCGCTGGTTTAGATGATTGATCAAGTAACTGCCATTTAGTTTGTAGTCTATGGATTTGGTTTGCCTGTTTTTTTGGGTTGTCATGAGGGTTAGATATTAGAGCCTCAATATCTTTAATAATTTTATTTCTTTTCGGGTTTGTTGCAAAAGATGAAATATCGTTGAAATACCTTGATTGAGCAGACATAAAATTAAATCTATGCTTGAGTTTATTAGATACTTTGCCTTCAGATTTAATTGATCTCGATACTTCATTAACAAGTTTTTGAGCTAATTTAATTTCTCCAGCTTCAAAATATTTTTCAGCCTTATCTAAGGATTCAAATAAAATTTTATGAGTTTCCACAATAGTTACTTTTGATGTTTATAATTATCTCTAAATGAGAAAAAGAATTTTAACAGGAATTACAACAACTGGTACTCCCCATATTGGAAATTATTTGGGTGCAATAAAACCTGCCCTTGAGCTAGTAGGCCCAAACAATGATTCATATTTTTTCTTAGCAGACTATCACGCCTTGATTAAACAACCAGATTCTAAAGAGATTGAAAGGAGTGTAAAAAATGTTGCTCTAGCATGGTTATCATCTGGCCTTGACCCAGAACAGTCTTATTTTTATAGGCAGTCAGATATTCCTGAAGTCCATGAATTAACTTGGATCTTGAATTGTTGTGCAGCAAAAGGGTTATTGAATCGAGCGCATGCCTATAAAACAATTGTTGCTGATAACACCCAATCTAAAAGTGATGATGATAAGGGTATTAATATGGGTCTTTTTTCTTACCCTGTCTTAATGGCTGCAGATATTTTACTTTTTAATGCTACCCATGTTCCAGTTGGCCCAGATCAAGCTCAACATATGGAGATGACTCGAGATATTGCAGGGAAATTTAATCATACTTATTCAAATATATTAACTTTGCCAGAAACGATAATTCAAAATGAAATCTCTGTGCCCGGTAATGATGGAAGAAAGATGAGTAAATCATATAACAACATCATCCCATTTCTATCAACAGAGAAAGCTCTTCAAGAATCTATTGCTAAGATTATTACTAATTCTTTAGAACCAGGAGAGCCAAAAGATACTGAAAATTGTACTCTCTTTCAACTATATTCATTTTTTGGTACCAAAGATCAAATTCAATCTATGGAACAAGCATATAAGGACGGAATAAGCTGGGGAGATGCTAAAAAAGAATTATTTTCGGTAATTAATAAGGAAATCTTACCAATAAGAGAAAAATATCTTGAGCTCAATGATCAACCAAATCTTTTGAATGATTTATTTTTTGATGGGGCTTGTAAGGTTCGCCCTCAAGCTCAAGAACTTGTTAAAAAATTGCGTGAGGCAGCGGGCATCTCAAAAATTGTATAAACCCACAACTTGGTTAAAATTCGGTTTATTCTCTGTCGGTTTAGGTCAGTCATTTGCATTTGTTTTGGTCCCGCCATTGGCAAGGGACTTGGGTTTATCTGTTGTTGAGACGGCTACAATATTTTCAATATCTGCAGTTGCTTGGGCTATCACTAGTGGATCATGGGGAAAGGCATCTGATAAGTATGGGAGACGAAATATCGCAGTCATTGGTCTTATTGGATATTCAGTTTCAATTATTGCACTAATTACACCATTATTTCTTGTAGAAAAAAATATTTTAGATTTTATATACCTTTTACCTTTATTGATTTTAGGAAGATTGATAAATGGATTAATTGGTTCTGCAACTAGGCCAGCTGCTTTTGCTTATATGGCAGATATTTCAGAGAGGTCTAAGAGAACAAAGAAATTTGCTAGATTAGAGTCGAGTTTTTTAATAGGAACCATAATGGGTCCTATGATAGGCGGCTTTTTATTTTTGTATTCTAAAAGCTTACCTTTTTATATTTTTTCTTTATGCGGTTTTGTTGCTGCCATTGGTATTTTTTTGAGTTTTCCAAAAGATTCTCCTCTAAAAGAAAGGGCTGAAAAAGTTATTTCAAATCTATCATTTAAAGATAAATCAGTCTGGCCTTTTTTATTTATTGCTGCTTTGGCTTCTTTTTGTCAAGCATCTTTGCTTCAATCAATTGGTTTCTATATAACTGATATTTTTTCTGACGAAAAAGACTTGCCATTAGTAATAAGCTTAACCTTTACCCTTCTTTCAATATCAACAGTAGTAAGTCAATATATTTTTACAGACTTAAAACCTATTGCTAATAATAAACTATTAATTTATGGCACTTTTTTAATTACAATATCTTATATTCTGGCCGCTTTATCTACATCTATAGCATTGTTTTATTTAGCTATGATGATCAATGGATTGGGTGCAGGAATGTTTAGACCCGCAAATGCATCATCTTTATCATTAGCTCAAACTCCAGACAATCAAGGAAAGGCTGCAGGATATTTGGGGTCTGTAATGCCTATAGGTCATGTTTTAGTACCTATCATTGCAATGCCTATATATCAGTTTGAACCTGAGTATTTATATTTATTTAGCGCCTCACTATGCTTTGTTTCCTTATTATTTATAATAGGGCACCCATTATTAAGAGACCATGAACAAGCCAGCACTATTACTCATTAATTTAGGAACTCCAGATTCTCCTTCATATTTTGATGTTTTTAAATACTTAAGAGAGTTTTTGATGGATGGCAGAGTAATTGATGTTCCAGGTTTTTTGAGATTTATTCTTGTAACTTTAATCATTTGCCCATTTAGATCATTTAGTTCAAGTAAGCTTTATAAAAAGCTTTGGAAAATTTCAGGCGAGGTTTCTCCTTTATTAAAAAATACAGCAGAATTGACGAATAAATTAAACAAACAGCAAGATAAATATGACGTACATTATGCAATGCGATATCAAAAACCAAGCATTCAGCAAGCATTAGCCTTAATCAA
>CAYUHD010000038.1:0-14359 GCA_964444385.1 uncultured Gammaproteobacteria bacterium | reverse complement strand
GGTTTGATGAAAAGACATAGCCTAAATAAAATCCTGGCAAAAAAAATAAAACTTGGTAATGAAATAAAGAAAGGATTACTAAAATTATTCCTATAAATGTAGATTGCTTGATAGTGATTTTGGATTGCTGAATTCTTTCAAATAAATATAACAAAAGAAAAATTGCGAAAATGCCAGCCGAAAAATTTTCTCCTTGAGATGAATAAATTAAAAACATCCAAGACGTACATAAAAATGTAAGTCCAACCGGAAGTAAGATAACTTTTTTATTTTCTGGAAAAAAATTGCTAAATCTAATGAAAGCAGCAAATGCAAATAGTGAAAAAAGAAACGAGGGCAATCTCCATAAAAAGATTGAAAACTCATATGAATAATTAGAATTGACGAGAAAAGCAGTTAAGAAGAATTGTATTGGAGCATATGTACTTGAAAGCGAAATGCTCATTCCTCCTATTAGCCTTTTAATAAATGAAAAAATTTCAGGGTAATTTGCAAGAAATAATAACGATTGTTCTTTTAGATACTCAGGTAAAAAGGTGCCGTATTTATAAATCTGAGAAGAGAAATACTCAAAATCATAATCTAATATTACCTTGATAAGATAAGCAGGATATATATCATCATAATGAGTAAAATGAGTGCCTAGAACAAAAAATCTAGAAAATATGTACAAAAGGAATGCAAAAACACACGTCAGAATTAGCCAATTCCGCCTAATAAAATTCAAGAAAATAGTAATCATATAGTAATTCTATTAAATTCTTTTACTCATGGAAATAATATATTGCCTTGTTCTTTTAATTAAATTAATTCTATTTTTCCAGCTACCACCTCCGCCTTTTGCCTCACCCAATATTCGTTTATGAAAAAAAACATCAAAGGTTTGTATTTTGTAATTATTAAATTTTGCTAAAATTAAAAAATATAGGTCTAATGAAAAATCTTCAGGCGGATCTGATAAAAGATATGTTTTATAAAAATCTTTCTTGAAAATCTTTGGCTGCGCATTTATGTCATCTAAGTACATATTTAGCTTGAAAAAAGTATAAATTTGCATACCAAAGGTAAATAATCTATCTAAAAAACTTCTTCCTTTTCGTTTGCCCTTTATGACAGTTTGTTGATCAGTTTTGTTAATAAGGTTATATCCAGTTACTAGATCACATAGGTCAGTCTGCAAGTCAGCATGTGTCCATGCCATTGTTTCATAAATAGCATAACCTAACCCGCATACTATATCGTGACCATAACCTCCTCTTGAAGTCATAGAGACAACCTTAATATCTAATGTTGAATAATCAGAACTAAACTTTTTTATAAGTATCCCAGTGCTATCTGATGAACATCCATCTACCAAAATAAATTGACAGAAAAAATTAGCTTTTTTTTGGCATTCGATTAATTTTTTGAAAAGCCCTTCAATATTTTTTTCTTCATTAAAGATTGGTATGACTACTGAAAGCCCATTTTCATTGCTATTGCTCATTTAAAGTAAATAATATTTTTATAAATCTTTCTCATTAAATAAATTGATTTCTCTGATTAAAATTTTTCCAATATTTCAGAGTCTTCTCATAAAGCTCATAATCTTCAGGAGTGCCCCAGCAGTGATAATTAACATCAAATTTCTTTACCTTATATCCTTTATTAATATAGTAATTTAATATTTTATCTACGTAATATTTCCCTTCAAAGCTATCTTGTGACCAAATCATTTCTTCAAGACAATCTAGGAAAACCTTTGAACTTTTAAACCAAAACATCCCAGTTGTTGCATGATCATTCATCGGTTTCTTGCTAACAGGTTTCTTAAAAGATAAAGCTTGGACAGATTCCTTGTCTTTTGCTAACTTTGCCCAACTATGTGCCATGGGATTTCTTTCAATATTATAGTCATTTGTGTGGCTTAACATTATTGCATCACATGTTTTTTTTAAGTTATTAAAATCTTTGAGATCGATATCAAAACCATTATCTGATGCGCCTATAAACAACTCATCATCTAAATCAAGAAATTCACGTGCTAAAAAACAACCAAAAGCTTGATCAAGCTTGATGTGATCATGAATAAAGATTGTTTTTGGAAATATTTTATGAAATTCCTTTTCTAGACCATTTTTTTCATGGTCCAAACTGTTAACGCAAACAATCTTCGTGTTCTTGTTTTTGCACCAAGGAACATCCATCAAGGCACTCAAAGACATTGGATACTTCTTTCCATCATGTCTGCTTGTTACAAGAATTAATGCCTTATTTTGAGTATACCCCTTATCAGAAAATCTGCTGCCCTTTCCTCCCATTGGCATTAAAACAATCATAATTTCTTAGAATTAAATCTTTGGATACAGCTCATCCAAAAATTATATTCCTCTAGATCTTTTGGTGTACCCCATTGACAGAAGTAATTAATAATCGGTGGGCACATTATCTTATAATTATCAGACACCATGTTATTAAAAGGCAAGCTCATATAATACTCTCCATTAATGCAATCTTTGCTTTCCATAAGTTTTTTGCAATACTTTTTAAGTAAAATTCCACTTTTAAAATAATAAAGTCCTGGAGATTGTAGATCCAAAAGTTTATCTTTATTTAATTGAGACTTTTCTCTAATTTTTATTAACTTATTCTCTGAATCAACTTGACAGGTAGCATAAACATTATCTTTATAAATTAAATGAGGATGAAAGCCTGTGTAGCATGGAATCACTCCATCTGGATCATGAATTTTAATATAATGAAGAAATTTCTTATAATCCCAATCTGCAAAGAAATCGCAATAACTTACAAGTACTGGTTGATCATCTTGTATTATTTCAGAAGCTCTGAGGACATCAGATACAGGGCCTTGCTTCTTCCAGTTTTTTACAGAAAAGATATTTGATTCAGGTGCTATTCTTCTTAACTCTTGTGAAATATATTTCTTTTGTCTTAAGTGCTCAGACTGACAGATAAATGTAATTTTATTTTGATCTTCTGGAAACATCTTAATCACCCATTCGATCATGGGAGCATTGTGGATCTTAATAAAGGGCTTTAATTGTTTATACCCCCTAGAAACGAACCTTGATCCATGGCCTGTCATAGGGATTAATATTTGCATACTATTTCCATAATTCAGGATATTTGGTGCAAACTGCATCAATTGACATATTTGAAATCTTAGATTTCATATTGGAAATTTGATTTTTATTAAATCCCTGAAGTTCGGGAGAGACTAAGCAAAGCTTAAATTTATAATCTTTAAGTTTTTTATATTTTGATATTGATAATGGGAAATCTTGAAATGAGTCTACCCATACCCACTCTACCCTGCCTTGAAAAGATATGGCATATTCAATTGGTTCGAAATCTGAGAACCTCACAGCAAGATTACTTCTATTAAAATGAGCAAAAGATAAATCATTGGATAAATTAGAATATTTAACAAAAAATGGCATGCTCATATCCAAAAAAAACCAATTCTTAACTTCAAAAGAATGCATGAGTTTTATACATTCTTCCTCTATACCTTCACATTTTAAGTTAAGGATTAATGGGCCTAGATGATCCCAATTCTGTAAAAAGCTATGCAGGCTTATTGGTATGACTTCTTGATGATTAAATGGGTCATGATGCAGAATTAGATTATTTTCATGGTATCTGATATCTATTTCTGCACCCTCATCTAATGGTAGATTTTTAAGTTGCTCAAGTGAATTAATTCTGTGACGGATGATTTGCATTTAAATTACTTAGAAATTTTCTTTCGATATTTTTCTGACTGCATATCCTTTAGAATATTAACATTTAATTCTGATAGAGTTTTAGGAATTAAACCAAGTCTTTGCATGCTATCTTTCAAATAACTTACTGTGGAAATAGTCTCTAGATATGAATTTGTTCTTAATTTAACTTGGTCCTCACTCATAAATATGACTTGATCTGGAAAAAGATAGTCATCCATGCAATCAATTCTAATTTCTCTTGATAAATCAAAATCATCCAATTCCATAAGATCTTTTATTCTTTTATTAGATTCTGAATGTATATTGATGCAACTATGGTGATCATCTGCTGTAACTATGACGCCATGATTTTCTAAGAAAATTAAACCTTGATAAGGTTTATTTTGTCTTTTATCTAGAGTATGTTGAATTGCAATGGTCAGATCTTTGCCTGGGGTGTGATAATCAATCCAGATAGACTCAGGAAAATGCTGAGAAATTAATTTTTTCCCTTCAGTTGAGCATAACAATACATTAAAAAATACAGAATGTGAGTGAACAACATATTTTCCAAGCAAGGCATGGAAACCAGTTTCAATTGAAGGTCGCCCCTCATTAGTAAGAGCAAATTGTTTAATCGCCTCTCCATATTCATCTTCTGCTAAATCAGGATTTTGATGATACAAATTAACTTTTTTAAAGTCCACCATAGCAATCCCATGATCAAGATTCATGTCTTTAAGTTGTACTCCTGAGGCCTTGATAGCCATTTTGTTCTCGCTAACCTTGACTGATGTATTGCCACCACCACCTTGGACATATGCATTATTACTTCCAATTGCATGCGATATTTCAATAAGATTATTTAAGTAATTAATCTCTTGCATGCTCTGCCTCCTCATTAATAACATAAGCAATTAAAAAAATTAACACGCCAAAAGAATTTGAAGGCCATGCTGGAAGTGAAATACCCAATTCTTGCAGCCCTTGGATATGTTCATATGCTAAAGCTGCTAAATCATTAGAGGTAATATTGCCCTCTATTGTTAAGAGCTGTTCATTTTCATTTAAAAATTCATGCTTAATATCAATTCCTTCGATATTATGAAAAATCTCAAAGAATACATCTACATTAAAAGAATTTAAAAGAGTAATCTTGTAGCTAGGCTCTGACTTGCTTATAGAAGAAGCTTTATTATTTTCAAATGGTTGAATGATAATATCTGCATATTTCAATTGGCTCTTTATAAAACTTTCTGAATCTTTCTCTCGAAAACTCATTTGATCAATAACATCCTCTTTAGACTTACCTCTTGATTGAGTATCCCGTTTAATCTTCCATGAAGAATTTAAATCTCTGCTAGGATTTAAAAAGATTTTTAAATCAAATAATTCTCTTTGTCTTTTTAGAAAAAATGGATGTAAGCCTTCATAGATTAAAAGATTTGCAGGTTTTACAGGAAGTGCGTGGTTAAATTTTCCAGTATCATGATTATATTTTTTTCTATAGACAGTCTTCCATTTCCTAAGATCTTTAAGAATTTGTAATTCATGATGGAGCTTATTAGCCTTTGGATCTAAGTGGGTATGCTTTAACCAATTTGCACTCCCTCTTTCCCATCTATGAAGATCATCACCATGTAATTGAACTGATTTATTTGAACTAAAGATTTTCACAAGTGCATTTGAAACGGTAGTTTTTCCAGAACCTGAATCTCCGCCGATCCCAATTAAGAAAGGAACAGAGATTAGTTTTTGCATAGTAAAGCTGCTTAGCCCATAAACATAAATCCAGAAACAATTAAAGATAAGAGCTGTTTGCAAAATTGTGAAGGAGAGGTTGAGAGCTAAAGATTCAGGAATGTTAAAAATTCCAATTAAATGATCGCCATAATGTTGAAGCAAGAAATAGACGATATATCCCAATTGCAATAACGCAACTAATATATATCCCTTTGAAGAATCCTTAACGTAAAAATAAAATAAAAATGGTAATAACCAAAAATACCAACCAGGGCTGGGATATGTGAATACTAATAATATGGCAAAGCAAAATCCAAGAAACATTACAAATATATCTTTATTAAGAGTTTTTAAAGAAACTCCTCTTAATAAGATTGCGCAATAAGCAATCGGCAATAAGTACATTTGAAACTCTCCAAATTGAATAGAGCTTATAAGCAATTTTGCTTGTTGTTGATTATTAAAAACCGAAGAAAGGAAAGATGTATCAAGTAAATATGGGCTATTAATAAAAATAAATGCAATAAAAGAAATTAATAAAAATTTTAAAATTTGCAACCCAGATAAACGTTGAGAAAAGAGGAAAATTATTAAAATTGGTACTACGGCTATTATTACGGTCTTGGTTGCCATTGAAAACGCTAAAAAAAGAGCAGAGGTGTATAGTGCGTTACGAAATAAGAAATAAAGACTTATAAACAATAATGCAATTGGGATCACATCTAGCTGACCATGAATATATGAAATATAAATCAAAACAGGTGAAAACCAATATAAAACTATTAACTTAAGAATATGCTTATGGTTCAACCAAGATTTTAATATATAAAATATAGTTATGTCAGCAATCAATAATGGTAGCTTAATAAGTATCACAGAAAATATTGTACTTGTTGTCATCCATCCGAAGATGGCTTTAGGAGCGGATAAAATTAACAACATTAATAATGGATATGGAAAAATTTCTATAGAAGAAGTTTCAAAATGCTTATAAGGGTTAGAAAAGCCCGAGTTAAAAAAATACTCTACAAAAGGAAGAAAAAAATCGCTCGTATATTCGCTGATAAAAAAAGAAGCTGTAAATAACTTTACTACTACGCCTAGTAAAAACAGCGACATACATAGCCTTGAACCTAGACTAAGCTTGGTAATGAATTGCTTTAATTCCAATAGACTCTGCTCCTTTAATATCTTTTTTGATGCTATCCCCTATCATAATAACCTTAGATTTGTTTAGCTGCATTTTTTGAAGTGCTAAATTAAAAATTCTTTTATTTGGTTTTTCTGCGCCAGCCTCTTCAGAAGTAGCTAAAAAATCAATATATTTTGATAACTTTAGTTTTCTAAGCTTTTCAACTTGAAAAGTTGCTTGCATATCAGTAACTGCACATGTAATTAGTCCATGTTTTTTAACATCAATCAAAAAATTTTTCATTTCAAAAGAAACTTTCATAGCTTTCAAAAAGGATTGCCAATAAATTTTTTCATATTTGAGAGCATGTATATATGCGAGAGGGATCTTTAGGTCGTTAAATAGGCTATCAAAAGCAAGTTGCCTAGATCGACAAACTCCTTGAGGATAAAGTTTTTTAGTTATAAGTAATCTATTTTTAATATAAAGATCTCTAAAGTCCTTTAATGATATTGAATGAATAAGATTTGATGATTTTAATGATTTATAGCAGGCCTTTATTGCCTCTTCATTTGGGAGCTTATAGCTATATAAAGTACCATCAATATCAACCATTACACCTGAAATGGATGTTAAATCTATTAAATTTAATTTAATCTTTGAAGACATAATATCGTAATCCAAAAAAATTCATTAGCAATGAAACAATTGTTGCACAAATAACAGCTCCCAATAATACAAATTCTTTCCAAATTGTATCTTGTAAGTAAATTACAGTCTGTTCATTTACTGTGATATTTGCTACCAAAGAAACAAAATATACTAATATATATTTTGAAAATTTAACCTTACTTATTTTAGCTTGATTGAAAGTAAAAAAAGAATTTAATACATATCCAACCAAAAGGCCACAAACAAAACTCAATGCCTTTGAGAAAATAGATGGAAGACCTAGTTTTAAAAATAAAAAATATAAAGCAATATCAGTTGTAAAAGCAATGCACCCAACAATAAAAAATTTTATAAAATTACTGAGTATATTTTCCATATTTTATTACAAAAGAAAAATCTCTATGAGGAAAACACATTTAATAATGCTTTAGTTTGCCTATTTAATTTAGAAAAAAAACTTTCTCTTTTAAACATTAGGTTGTCATAGTCAACATCTGTTATTACGAATGGATTTTCTTTAGGCAATCCATCTAATTCATGCCTCTTAACTTGGTGAATATTAATTTCATCAGTGTGCGTTGCATCATCTCCAAACCCAATATTTTCTATCAAGCTCTTGCTTGGGATACAAGTAAGTCCGCTATTTTTATGTCTAGCATAACCCCACTGAAGAGCCCACGAATTAACTTTCTCATGAATGATGCCCTTATAAATCATCTCTTGTTTAATTTTTCCAAGACTGGTACCAAGAACTCTCTCGAATCCATTCATATTAATAAATAAGTCAATGTCTTTCATTTCAACGTCATAATGCTGCCAAGCTCTCCTCCAGCTTGCCCACCCCCATATTCCTCCCAGAAGAGAGAAAAAATAATCACATTCATCTGATTTCCATGTTTTTTGATGGTTATATCCATTAATTAAGAAAATTCTAGTATCGTCTTTATATCTGATTAACAACTCTTGACAAAAACTAAAAAAACTTTGACTTGGCAAACAATCATCTTCAAGAACTATGCCCATTTCTTCATTGGTAAAAAACCAATCAATAGCTTTGCTTACAGCATATTTGCAACCTAAATTCTCCTCATGAAATAAAGTGAAAACTTCACATTCCCAATCTATATTGGCAAGCAAGAAATCGCGTATATTTTGGATTTTTTTAGACTCAGTAATTTTATCTATTCTTGGGCCGTCAGAAGCTAAATACAATCTTGGCGTTTGAGATTTTTTAATTTCTTCAAATACTTTTTTAGCTGTAGTAAAACGATTAAATGTTAAAAAAAGAACTGGAACGGTTATTGGCTTTGATTGGATCATAGATTTAAATTAAAATAGATTATATAAATTTATATATAGTATTTTATATTAATTTCTATTTTGAGATTGAATATACATCAATATTCTTAAAGGAATAATTTTTTTAATAAGATGTTTTAATACAAAATTAATTATTAAGAATATTCTTATAAATAGATTAATGCCATGTTTTCGCATCACCTTATAGTTTTCAAAATGTGAATTAATAGAACTACTAATTCCGCCTAATTTAAAAAAACCAACAGGTTTAGAGAAATAAAATATGTTTTTTGATTTTTTAATCATCTTAAGAAGAAGGTCATAGTCAGCACTTAATAAAAAATTTGTATCATATCCTCCGAGCTCCATAAAAAATGATCTTTTGATGAAAACTGCTGAATGCGGAGATGGCATTGGCGTATAAAAACGTGAAAATAATCTTTCATGCTCAAGCGGATGTGCAATTCTTATTTGTTCCCCTATTTCATTTTTAATAATTACAGGGCCAAATGAATAGTCAAAATCAGTTTCAATTAAATTTAGTGCGAAGTCCTCTATTGTGGAAGGGAAATAACCATCACTCGAATTTAAAAAACATATAAATGACCCTTTAGCAAGATTTGCACCTTTGTTCATGGCAAAATAAATACCTTCGTCAGGCTCACTAACCCATAGGTCAATTAAGCTCTCGTATTTCTTAATAATATTTATTGTGTTATCAGTGGATCCGCCATCAATAATAATAAACTCTATATTTTTATATGATTGATTTTTTACACTAAGAATTGTTTCTTCAAGGTATTTATCTCCATTGAAGACAACAGTTATAACTGAAATTAAGGGTTGATTAAGATTTTTCATTCATATTTAAATTATCTCCTAGCTGAGATTAATGAGCAATCATAATCACCTAGGTTGTATGTATGAAATTATAGAAGTTAAAATCTATTGATTTGGATCTCAGTTTTCTTAATGTTATTAAAAAATTCTATATGTGTTTTTTCTACCTTATTTAAAAACTTATCCCTTATGCAAATTACTATCGACAAAGGGTAAAAAATAGAAACTAAAAAATTTGTATTTGAAACTGGCCATAATTTTTTTGCCTCATAGTATGAAAAATCTCCATGAATAGAATATCTCCAATAATGAACTATAGTCTTTATTTTATTTCTTACGCTAAGCTCTTTAAAAAATTGTTCGTTAATAGAGACGCTAATAGCAATAGCTGAACCCCTGCAATATCTTAATTTGTTACCAAAGCTAATACTATTTTCTGCTGTTCGATCCATAATTTTAATTACATCAGAAATAAAATAGAATTTTTTATTCTTAAAAATCTCTCTTAAAACGGAGCTTTCCTGAACAAGGAAATCCTCTTCTAGAAATCTTTTTTGTTTAAAATGTTCTTTTAAAATTAATATTGTTCCATCGCCAATAATATACTTTGATAACTCTTCCCAAACAAAATGTCTCTCATTAGCTGGTATATTATTTTGATTAAAAGTTTGGCTAACGCCATTAGTATCAATATTCTGACCCAAAACCCCTATATAGTTATTTCTTTCATTACATGGTATTTGTTTTGAAGCATTGTATAAATTTTTTAGAGCCTCTGGTTCAAAAAAATCATCGGCGTCGCACCACAATAGATAGTCTGCCTTAGCATTATCTATCAATAAATTATCCATTTTTGCTTTTCCAATTCTCAAAGAAGAATTTATGTAAGTAATTTGAAAATCTAATTTATTAAATTTTGATAATAATAATTCATGAGTCTTATCAATGGAGCCATCATTACCAATAACCCATTCAAATTGTCGAAAAGTTTGATTGCTCAACGATTCGACGAGCTTAGGTAAAAATTCTGCACGATCCCATGATGGCGTTAATATTGAGATTAAAGGTATGTAATCTTTATTACTCACTTTTATCTATAAAAAAGTATCAAATTTTGTGGCTTGATCAAAAGTTAATCCATTAGAATCTTTTGATGAAACAATTGGTTGCTCTATTCCCCAGTCAATATTTAAATAAGGATCATTCCATATTAAGGTTTGTTCTGAAGATGGGTCGTAAGCATTATCAACCATGTATGAAAAAATCATTTCATCAGATAAGGACAGAAACCCATGGGCATATCCTTTAGGGATCCATAAGGAATTTTTTTTTGATGAATCTAATATAATTGAAAACCATTGACCAAAAGTACCTGAATGAGCTCTTAAATCCACCGCTATATCTAATGCGACTCCTTTAAGCACAGTTACAAGTTTTCCTTGAGGTTTGTTAATTTGATAATGCAGCCCCCTTAAAACATCCTTTTTAGAACAAGATTCATTTATTTGAAATAATAAAATTTCTGAACCTGCATATTTGATGAAGTCTTCTTTATTATATCTTTCAAAAAAATATCCTCTTTCATCTTCATGTAACCTGGGTTCAAAATAAATTAAATCATGGGAACCTTTTAACAAACCGTTCTGCATATTAAATTATTTTTTTACGGTCTGGATGACTGTAACTGAGGGCATAGCTTCAATAACAGATATAAATAAATCATTTCTTATTGTAGAGTATTTTTCTATGACAGGAGAAATCTTAGTTGCTTCATGAGCTTTCATCCATTCAACATTGTCTCTTTCAACGCTTCCACCTTCCATAATTATCAATGAATTATCATTAATTTGTGAAGATAGAACTCTTTCGAACATTTTTCCATCATGAGATAAATCAATATGTGTAAGATCTGAAGATTTCAAAGTTTCTTCTATAAACCCTTCTGAATATACATCAAATTTTTTTAAAAAAATTGAATCTTTGAGGCCAAAAGAATCTATCCGATCAAGCGCGTCTTTGTAAGAAAAAGACTTATAAGAGTATGCTTCAAATAAATCGAATCCATTGATAACTGTGGTGTAATTATTTTTTTGAGAGCCTAATGCTAGAGGTATTATGCTGTAACAGCCAAGGACGCCCAATTCTGAGATAATTTTTGGCTTGAAATGGGATGCAATAAAATAAAAGAGTAAAGCATAGGAATTTGTACTATAGGAACTATCTACCTCAGAATCTAATCTAAAAAAAACTGCTTCGATATCACTCGATAACTCAAAGTTCGGGTCAATTGAAGAAATAAACTCAGTTATTGAACTAAATCTCCTAAAATTTTTATTATCACTTAGCATTTTAAAGCTGAAGATATCAAATGTAGTTTCTTTAAAACTCTTTAATTAAATTAGCTATATAACTTAATTGGTCTGAAGTTAACCACCACCCTACTGGAATTGATACTTGAGAACTACAAAAAGCATCAACGCCTGGAACTTTAGTCTTAAATTTATAGAAGCAATCATGGATATCATTTCTTTCATGTACTTTAGAAGTCATTACATGGTTTTTAGACATGTAATTCATGAACTCATCTCTTTCAGTTACATGGATAGTGTAAAGCCAACTCGCTGACAAAGAATTATCTGATCGAGGCAATAAAGTAACCTTATCCAAATCTTGTAAATCTTTATCATAAAATTTTGCATTATTAACATGCTTGGAAACTAAATCATCAACATATTTTAATTGTTCTATTCCAATTACAGCAGCAATATCATTCATATGAAATTTATATCCGTACTCTTCAATATTTTCCTCACATCTAAAATCTTTTCTGGGCGAATTTCTATCAATGCCATACCATCTAAGCAGCTTTGCTCTCTCAAAATCTTTTGCATTCTGACAAATCAGAATTCCCCCATCAATTGTTGTAATATGTTTTATAGCCTGAAGAGAGAACATAACAAAATCAGAATGATTTCCAATCTTTTGACCTTGATATTCAGATCCGAAGGCGTGAGCCCCGTCTTCAATTGTTTTAATCCCATGTTTCTTAGCTATAGTATTAATGGCTTCAATATCACAAGGGATTCCCCCAAAATGAACCATCATGATGGCTTTTGTTCTTGAAGTAATCCTTGACTCAATAGACTCTGGACTAATAAGACCTGTTGTACTATCAACATCTGCCCAAACTATCTTTGCACCTGCTGCTAATATTGGCATATTAGTTGCTGTACACGTCATTGGAGTTGAGATCACTTCATCATCATAGCCAACATTAGCTAACCTAAGGGCTAATTGAAGACCTGATGTACCTGCATTTAGGGTTACTATATTTTTATTATTAAAATATTCTGCAAGCCTGTCTTCAAATTCATCAACTTTGGGTCCTTGCCCAACAAAACCACTGAACAAGGTTTCCAATAGTGGATCTTGAACACTTTTTGGCATGTGTACTTTAAAAAGAGGTATTGTTTCCATGGGGGGATTATACTCTAAGGAAATATAAAAAATTATATTTTTTAAATAGTTAATTAATATTCCAGATATTGCGTTAAAATTAATTATCTAATCAGAACCCTCTTATTAAATAGTCTGTAAATATGAAATTTCTTAAGATTATCTCTTCTAGCTTCCATAAGAGAGGTATAAGAGAGCATTCGTCTTTAACAGGTAGTCCTCTTGGTTTTTATGCTCACTCTCAAAAATATACTTCTGAAGAAGATGTTATAGAATTGCTAAAATATCATTTAGATTACGAGTCAAAGATTGGATCTGGATTTAATCAAGATATTTTGATTGTTTCATCTAACAGCAGAGAGTTTCAAAAGGGTGAAGAGTTCTTAAAAAATCTAGAAGGCACCAAAATTAATGACGGAAAAATCTATATTATGTTTAGAGAAAATATTGGATATTCTTTTGGAGCATTTAATACAGGATTTCAAAAATATCAAGATGATTATGATTTCTTTATTTTCCAAGAGGATGATCTCTTTACACACGTTCCCAATTATCTAACAAAAGCTATTGATATATGGAATCAAACTGAAAATTGTGGATTTATACCTTTCATAGCAAGCACTAAAGTTGGTAAATCTCACAGAAAAGCATTGAATATTAAAAAAAACGAGATAGTTTCGTGTCATGGTGGACATGGCATGAGTAGCGCAAAAGTGCTGAAGCACGTGACTAAAGAGTTTGGTTCTCTTGCACACAACTCAAAAGATAGCCAAGAGTATATAGATCACCTTAGAGAAGGTGAGATAATGTTCACATACACTATTAAGCTTCTGGGATATGAATTTGGAGAAATACCTAAAAATTTAATGTTTAATGCCCCGGCTTTAGACATAATGCGAGGTATAAAAATAAGAAAGTATCCAAATCTTTTAGAAAGAATAGTTTATTATTTAGAGGTTTTTATTAAAAAGCCTCTTGTGCAAATTCTCAGAAATTTTAATCTTTATAATTAAAGACATTGGTTTAATTATTTTGAAATGATACTTTGTAAATATTCTCCGTAAGGACTGTTTTTGTATTTGGAAGATTGTTTCAAAATGATATCTTCGTCAATCCATTGGTTATTAAATGCAATCTCTTCAAGGCAAGCCACTTTTAATCCTTGTCTTTTTTCAATGGTGCTAATAAATTCTCCTGCTTCAAGTAGTGATTCATGAGTTCCTGTATCAAGCCAAGCAAACCCTCTTCCTAACTGGCTTGCCCTGAGATTTCCATTTAACAAATAATGATTATTAACATCAGTAATTTCAAGTTCACCTCTATTAGAGGGAGAAAGATCTTTAGCTATCTCAATAACGTTATTATCATAAAAATACAACCCTGTTACAGCTAAATTCGATTTAGGGGATTGCGGTTTCTCCTCCAAAGAAATGACCGTACCATTTTTATCTATCTCTGCAACCCCAAAGGAAGTAGGATCTTTAACTACCGTAGTAAAGATTTGACCTCC
>CAYUHD010000037.1:0-14394 GCA_964444385.1 uncultured Gammaproteobacteria bacterium | reverse complement strand
TATTGAGGTTAATGCGACTATCTTTGGAAATGAATTTAGAGCATTCGAACTCATCCACGCCTTCTTTTTACAATCTATCTCATGAAACTGCAAAAATAGGTGCAGACAATCCAGATAATATTTATTTGAATGCAAATATAGATGGCAATCAATCTTATGAAATCTATGGAAATATTGGCGAGTCAGATTACTTAAGTTTTGGATTAAAGGAAAATAGGTATAGCAAAGACGGAACTATGATCTCTTTAGGAGAAATTGATATGAGAGATATGAAAATTGATAGTTCAGGAGATTTTGTCTTATATCTTGGTGGGCAGACAGATTCTCTAAATTTTTTACCGCTACCTAAGAATGCAAATATGTTAATCGTTCGTCAAACCTATAAAAATCGAATTAGCCAAACTCATGCAAATATTAATATTAAAACTACTAGTTCAAAAGCAACTCCCGAACTTTTGACTGCAGCTAAGCTTGATATTCAACTTAACCAATCTCTCGCTTTTGTAAGTGGGACAGCAAAAACCTTTTTAAATTGGGTTCATGAATTTAAAAATAATCATAGAAATGCACTGCCCTTGGGAGATCAAAATTTTTTTCAAGCAGCTGGAGGAGATCCAAAAATTTGTTATCTTCATGGATATTATGACTTCAATGAAAATGAATATATGGAAATCAAAACCAATATCCCTGACTGTGAATATTGGAATTTTCAATTAGAAAATTATTGGATGGAGTCACTTGATTATCGCCACTATCCAATTCATATTAATGAGTCATCAGCAATTATCAATGATGATAAAACAATAACCATCATAGTTAGTCATTTACCTATTAGCTTTAAAAATAACCTTATTACTGAAGGTCGCAATAATGGCGCCATGCTCCTTAGATGGATTGGCGCAAATACCTACCCAATACCAGAAGTTAAAATAAGAAAAATTGATTCCATGGATATTGGCTAATGCTTGATTCGGTTAAAATAATTAATGAAGCAAAAAATCAAACCGGTTTAGAGAATTTTGGTAATTCTTTATTTATACAGGGGTTTGAAATTCTTATTCAATCCATTAACCAAGAAGCTGACTTAAATAATATTGGACTTGAAGCGCAAAATCATAGGTTAACTGGTGTATTAGCTAATTTACTGAGAATTGAAGAAGCCTGTACTCAGAATCCAGAAATTCTAAATGAAGAAATTAAATCTCCAGTAGTAATTGTTGGGCTGCCCAGAACAGGAAGCACTATGACTCATAGGCTTCTTGCATCAGATCCAAGGCATACTGCAATGCTCTGGTGGGAAGGAAGATATCCAGCGATGCTTAAAGGTGAATTAAGAGGCAATCCAGTTGAGCGAATGGAAATGGGTAAGGCCGAAGTTGAAGCAGTAATGCAAGGCTCACCAGAAGCACTCACAATTCATCCTTGGGATTACAAAGGTGCTGATGAAGAAATCTTACTGCTAGAACACACATTTTTTAGCACAGTTCCAGAATCATTTATGCGACTACCATCTTATTCAAAATGGGTTGAATCCCAAGATCATTTACATGCATATACTCAATTAAAAAAAATGCTTCAATATCTCCAGTGGCAAAATCCTGGCAGGGAGAAAAAAAGATGGATTTTAAAATCACCTCATCATTTAGGTTTTATAGATAAACTGCTGCTTGTATTTCCAGATTCAAAAGTTATACAAACGCACAGAGATCCACAGAAAACTGTTCCATCTTTTTGTTCAATGTGTGCAAATTTATTTGAACCCTTAACCAATTCATATAATAAAAATGAAATTGGCCATCATTGGGCTCATAAATTAGCCAAAGTATTAAATCACTGCATGAAAATTAGTAATTTAAATGAAGAGAATTTCCTTAATCTTGAATTTAATAAAATGATTAAAGATCCTATTCTAGAAATGACCGATGTTTATAACTTTATCGAAGAAGATTTTACTGATCAAGCAGAAAATGCAATGAAGGCGTGGAAGGAAGAAAATCAACATGAAATGGGCGCACATCAATATTCACTTGAAGAATTTGGCTTAGAAAGCTCATTTATTGATGATCACTTTAATGAATACATAAAACAATATATAAAATAGGAATTAAGATGTTATTAAAAGATAAAGTTGTAATTGTTTCTGGTATTGGACCAGGGTTAGGTCAAGAGTTAGCATATGGCGCATCCAGAGAAGGAGCAAAAATAGCTATTGCAGCAAGATCTTCAGACCTATTAAATAAACTAAAAGATGAGATTGGAAAAAAATCAGAAGTTATAGCCATACCATGTGATATTACCAACCCTAAAGACTGCGAAAACTTAGTTCACGAAACTCTTAAAAAATACGGGAAACTTGATGGACTAATTAATAGCGCATACAGAGCAGGAGACTTCAAAGAAATTGAAGATTCTGATTTTACTGATTGGCAGGAAACAATGAATACAAATTTTTTTGGAACTATGAACCTAACTATGGCTGCAGTAAAAGAAATGACACCCAATCAACAAGGTGCAATAGTTATGATCAATAGCCTGATAACAAAAAAACCTCTACCAACACAAGGTGGCTATGCAGCCTCAAAAGGTGCTTTAGCTACTGCAACAAAAATTCTTGCTAAAGAACTAGGGCCAAAAGGAATTAGAGTAAATTCAGTCTTTATGGGATGGATGTGGGGTCCTCCAGTTGAAATGTATGTGAATTACACTGCTGAATCTATGGGTGTAGAACCCAAAGATATAATAGATGGTGTTACTAAAGATATTCCTTTAGGTATCATTCCTGATGATAGTGATTGTGCTAATGCGGCATTATTTCTAATCTCCGATCTCGCAAAAGTTATTACTGGAGCTAGCTTAGACGTAAATGGTGGAGAATTTATGTCTTGATAGACATCAAATTAATAACTTATTTGCAGCAAATTAATTGATACAAATGATCAGAATCAGATTAATTCGTCAAGAATATTGTAAATATTCACTCTTTTATTTAAATCTTGCCATTTATATCCTTTTTATTGATTAAAATCTAAATATGTCTATTAACAAGAATATTCATACTATTGATCTTATGCTAGGTATTCCTGAGCAAGAAGATAGGTCTGATTGGTACAAGTTCATGGAACCGTTACTTCGAGATGAGGAGTCAAAGTCCATGTTTAAGATGCCAGCTCAATATATGTTTAAAGATATTCCTGAAACTGGATCTCATGATGACTTTATTCAATACACAATTGAGCAAATGGATAAATTTTATATCAATAAAGCAATGATAGGATTTCATGAAAAATCTGAAGTGAAACTTGAAGCTGCTAAAAATCATTCAGAAAGATTTTTTTTTGATCTACCTGTCAATCCCAATCTTGAAAATGAAACAGAGAACATTAAAAGACATTATGAAACATATGACATTAAGGCTGTTAGCGCATTCCCTTCTGGAACCTATCCTCAAGTAGCAATCAATGATCCAAAGTGGCATCCAATTTATGAAATGTGTATAGAATTAGATTTACCATTTTTTTGCTGTGTTGGCGTTCCAGGTCCAAGAATTCCAATGGCTCCTCAAAAAGTTGAACTAATTGATGAGGTTTGTTGGTATTTTCCAGAGTTAAAGTTTGTAATGAGGCATGGAGCAGAACCTTGGACAGCTCTAGCATGTAAATTAATGCTCAAATATCCAAATTTATATTATTCGACTAGCGCTTTTTCACCGAAACATTATCCAAAGGATATTATTAACTTTGCTAATACTCGTGGTAAAAATAAAATTATGTATGCGGGATATTTTCCAATGGGGCTATCTTTAGATAAAATATTTAGTGAAATGGATGATGTACCATTCAATAAAGATGTTTGGCCATTATTTTTAGGTGAAAATGCCACAAAATTGCTTAAATTATAAATTAAAATTATGAGCGAAAATAAGAGATATCCGATGCCCATTCCATTTGGTTGGTATGTTGTTGATTATTCAGATGGTTTAAAAGAAGGAGATGTAAAATCAGTTCGTTACTTTGGTGAAGATCAAGTACTATTTAGAACCACCTCAGGTGAAGTAAGTATGTTAGATGCTTATTGCCCTCATTTAGGCGCTCATCTAGGTCATGGTGGGCTTGTGAATGGAGAATGTATTGAATGTCCATTTCATGCTTGGCGATGGAAAGCAGATGGCAAGATAGGTGAAATTCCATATGCAAAAAACATTCCTCCAAGAGCTAAAGATACTCAAATTTTTAAATACCCTACTATTGAAAGAAATAATCTAATTTATGCATGGTATCACCCTTATGGCGAACAACCTCATTATGAAGTAGAAACATATCCAGAAATTAATGATCCTGAATGGGGTGATAAATTTGAAAAATTTGAATATCACATTAAATGTCACATTCAAGATATGGCAGAAAATGCAGTTGATGCCGCGCATTTTATGTATGTCCATGGGGTTGTCTCATATCCAGAATTTGAGGTGACTTATGACAAACAAAAAAGATTTTTTTCTCAGCAAGCAAATATGGAAACCCCAAAAGGTGTTGTAAAAGGAAAAATATCAGGAGCTTCAAATGGACCTGGTGATAATTTTACAAAGTTTGAGGGTATTTGCGATACCCTGCTTCTTGGTTCAACAACTCCAACAGAAAATGAAGAGGTAATTACAAGATTCTCATTTCTTCAAAAAAAAGTTAATGGCGAAGTTCCAACTGGTGGAGTTGGAGCTGCAATTATTGCTGACATTAATAAACAGGTTAAAGAAGATATTCCTATTTGGGAAAATAAAAAATTTGCATCTAAACCAGTTCTATGTGATTCAGATGGACCGATTGCAAAATTTAGGAAACATTTTTCAGCATTCTATGCTGAATATGATTAAGCGGAAGCTATTTCAAGCCTTAATCAAGACAAATAATTAAGCTCTTCAACAATAAAAATTCTGAATCAGTTATTTTTTAAAATAAAAAGAATATTTTCCTCTAAAGTAACTGTAATTTGACCCACCCCAGGAATGAATAACTTTGGGGTTTCTTCAATCCGCCCTATTTCCTCTTCATTTCTAAAGAAAATAATGGTTGGAGTATTTTTTATATTAAAAATTTTGCCTCTATTAAGAGGTTCATTTTTTTGATAATTGAGTCCAATCAATGAAATCATTTCAGAATTCATATTTATGTTCTCTAGAAATCTTAAAAATTTTGGTATCTCTCTTTGACTATCATGACACCAAGTGCCAAATAAAATTTTAATACTTAAATCATCGAGGTTTATTTGTTCCTCTAAATCAATGGAGCGATAAGCAAGATAGCTTTTATAAAATTTGGGATTGGTTAAAAAAAGGTCTTCTTTTGTAACATCACCAATTAATATTGACTCATTAGATGAAAAAACTGGGCAGCCTAAAAAAAATATTATAAAAAGGCTTACAAATCTATTCAAAACAAGGAACTTTTAAGAATCCATAGGTTCGTAGTCAAACTTGCTAACACCACAATCAGGGCAAACCCAATCATCTGGAATATCATCCCATTTTGTACCAGCAGGAATGCCTCCATCGGGATCACCTAGCTCTTCATCATAGATATGACCACAAATCACGCATTCATATTTTGTGTAATTCATAATTAGTTTTGCAAATTTAATTTTATTTTTGCATGTTCCTCTCTACTTAGAGAATGAGAAAACAATAAGTATGCAGCTATAGAATAACTAATAATTGGCACAAATGTATAGATATAAAAAATTGCTATTTTTGAAGAACTACTATTGGCTATACCTAAAGCAATATTAAAACCCCAAAATATTTCAAGTGCTAAGTATGGAATTACTGCCGCAAGGGCAAAACCAACTTTAGTTAAAGTAGTTAAGTAAGAAAAAACTGTTCCTGAGATATTTTCACCGCCTTCGAGATTTAATTTATCTGAAATATCTGCTGTCATTGAATTAATTAAAGGTAGAGGTCCAGAAAATGCAAAGCCATATAAAACTATGAAAGACCCAACAGCCATAAGTTTAGGCCAATCTTCAAGGTCTTTAATAAACCAATAACCAATAAACCCTATCAGTAGGACAATAATTGCATACAGACAAGCAATCCCAGCAGCAAAATGCTTAGATGTTTTGATGCTCAGTGTTCTCCAAACCCAGAGACCTAAAACACTCACAACATAGTATGCAAGCATTAGTCGGGATGAATATTCAGGCAGTTCTATCACTACCTCCATCCAAATTAAATATAAAGCTCCATTTAAACTCATACAAAACGCTATAAGAACAGCTGCACAAACAATTTTATTTAACATTTTGTTTGCAAACAGGCCCCGAAATGCTTTAAAGGGATTGGTCAAATTTTCAGTTGAACTAGCTCCCATTGAGTCTGGAACTTGTTTTAAGGAATTTAAAGTGATTAAAGGAATACAAATTAAAACAAAAATTCCGATTGCATTGACCTTTGCTTCTAATGAAGGATCACTAATTTCTACGAATGCAGGTATTGCAATTACAGAAAACATGCCTAAAAGACCCATTAGCTCACGTAATGTTAAAAGCCTGGTTCGTTCATCGTAGTTTGGAGCAAGGAAAGATGACCATGAAAGTTGAGTGATACTACTTAATGTAAAAGCAGAATATAGAAAAAATAATCCACTAAAAAAGTAAATTCCTGTTGGTTGTTCTATGGTCGGTAAAAAAATAACATAAGTTGAAAGCATAAATATTGGGGCTGATAGAAATATCCAGTGCTTATGTTTACCCCACTTAGATGGGAATTTATCTATTAACACTCCCATTACAGGATCAGTTAAAATATCTGTAAGCCTACCGAAGAAAAAAATAATGCCAACCAAAGACAAACCTAAACCCATGTCATCAGCATAAAAAGGTAATATAAAAATAAAAATTGGCATGCCTGCTGCAGAGGTTGGTAGATTTAATGCGGTATAAGAAAGCCTCTGAAACAAATTCATATGTTGTTAAAAAAAATCTAAGACTTAAAAACGTCTCTCATGGAAATAATGCCAACTAGATGCTCTCCTGAAAAAACAGGCAAATGCCTTATTTGATTCTTGAGCATCAATTGCTTGGCTTCGGAATTAGAAGTTTCGGGGCATGTAAAGATTAGTTTCCTTGTCATAATATCTTTTACAGTTTTAGATTCTAGAGTCTTAGAACCTCCAGATAATGCATAAACAAGATCTCTTTCAGTTAAAATGCCTACCACGGATGCTTTGGAAAGATGCTCCTCAGAACCATTTTTGCGAATCATTAAAGCTCCGATTTTATTTTTATTCATTAAAGTAGCAGCATCAAACAAGTTTGCGTTCTCAGGAACTGTAAAAATATCCCAATATTTTTGTTCATTTAAATGATCTTTAACTCTTTTCATAGTTTTATTTATTTTTGCAGTAGCTTTGAAACAATTGCGTGAAAGATATTAACACCCAATCTGATTTCTTGGTATTATAATGTACGTATAAAATTTACTTATAATTTTTTAACACAATTAACATAAAATAAATATGAAATCTTTAAAATCACTATCTGTTGTTGTTTTTACATTTTTACTTGCTTTGCCTATATTTGCTGGTGATAAAGGTTATGTTGGTGAAGAAAATACAGAAATTGAAGTTACCAGAATATCAAGCCCCAGCCCTGAATACCCAAGAAGGGCAATAAGACTTGGCGTTGAGGGTTCTGTCAGATTGGAATTTGATGTAGATACAGATGGATCTGTTTTAGATCCATATGTAGTAGACAGCAGTCCAGCAGGTGTTTTTGATAGAGCTGCTATCAAAGCCGTAAGAAAATTCTTATATGAACCGCCAACATACAATGAAACTTCGGTAAAGGTTAATAATGTCCAAATTGATCTTATCTTTAAGCTCGCTGACTAATATCTATTTTTAATATAGCCGAAGGATAATAATGCCTATAAGACTCCAGTTACTTTTATTTGGGGTAATTGGTAATGTTCTTGTGGCAGCTATCTTTATATTTTCTTTTGGATACAGAGAAAATATTCAGGAAGACTCTTCGAATGAATCACTTTTAACTCTATATGAGTCAGCGTGGTATCAAACTTATAATAAATCGTTTGATGTCATGTCTAAATGGCTCCCCGTAACTGGAGAAAATGCATCTTTTTGGGATCCGGATTCAGAAATTTTTTTAGATGAAGTTGCCTCTAGTAATATCTATACTAACCCTCTGCTTGATACTATAAGTGCAGACAGAATTGGTGATGCCCAATATTTAATTGAACTTTTTTTTGAAGAAGAGCTTGATTACGGAAATTTAAGTTATGTTATGGCTTATAAACCTTCCGGTGAAAGAATTTATTGTGGAAGTGCTCTAGATTTATTAGGTGTTGATCCTTGCTCACCAGCAGCTCGACCTGATTTCTTTAGTTACCTAGATTCATTTTTAAAAGATGCATCTACAAGACCTAGACAGTCGATTATTAAAATTAAAGATAAAGAAGGTGAGCAAGCTTCTACTTTAAATCAAGCGCTTAGCTTTCCTATAAAAGTTGAAGGTCAAACCCTAGTAGTTATAGCTTTAGGTGTAGATATAAGAAAAGGATTGGAAGTCTTTGAAGATGAGTTTGAGGTAAGAACTGCAATTAATACAGACTCAGGATTAATTTCACTTAATGACTATTACCAGCAATTTGGCGATACTGATGATGACTTATTTGATATTGAAAACTTTAACAAACTAACAGATAAAGCTAAATCTTTTAAGCAAATTAATGGTTCTCGACATTCTCAAAAAGACACCGAGCTTGGAACCTCAGTCACCCTATTACCTTTAAGCTCATACATATCTGCTGACGAAGCTCAATTATTTATCTTCAAAGATGAAAGAGAAAATATTTTAAGGGCAGCAAATGTTTTGAACCTTACTTATGTAGCAGCTATTTCTTTTGTTGTTTTTATTATTTCTTTAATAGCTTTCATTACCACAAGAACATTCGGCGGTATTACTAAAGCCATTGAAGTTCTTGAGGGGCTTACTAAAGGTGATCATTCTCAAGAAATGCCGACAAGAAAGGGTCTACTTGCATCTGAGAAAGATGAGGTAGGTCAACTGTCTGCTGCTCTAGGGACATATAAATCTCATCTTATTGAAATGGAATCAATCAGAGAAGAGCAAGCTAAAAGAAGACATGAAAGAGATGAGGTAATCATTGAAAAAATGACAGCTTTGGCTGACCAACTAGATGGAAGTGCTAGAACTCTTATTCTTAACGATATTCAAAAAATGAATGAACTTGCAGATAGCTCAGATAGAAATTCTAGCGAAGAAGCTTCAGTTGAGCTAATGTTAGTTGCTTTCTCAAGAATGTCTGATGAGGTCAATGGCCTTATAGATGCTAGGACCAGTGAAATGGAAACAGCAAGAGATGAAGCTAGAGATGCTAGCGATCAAAAAACAAAATTCTTTGCAAATATGAGTCATGAGTTAAGGACACCGTTAAACGCTATTCTTGGATATGGAGAAATGCTTTATGAAGACTGTGAAGACTTAGGATACGACGATCTACTACCAGATCTTAAAAAAATTACCTCATCAGGCACTCATCTTCTCTCTCTAATTAACAATATTTTAGATCTTTCTAAAATTGAAGCTGGAAAAATGGAACTTTTTGTTACTAGTTTTGAAATTGAAAATATGATCCAAACCATCAAGGACGTCTCTGAACCTTTAGCAGCAAAAAATGATAATGGTTTTGTAATTAAACTTGATGGCGCGATGGGTTCAATGTCACAAGATGAAACTAAGCTTAGACAATGCCTAACTAATTTCTTAAGTAATGGTTTTAAATTCACTAAAAATGGAACCGTTACTTTGGATGTTAAATTGCGAATGGAGGGCGATGTTGAGTTCGTAGATTTTGCAGTGATTGACACTGGCGCAGGTATGAGCCCAGAAGGAGTTGCTAAAGTCTTTGAAGAATACACTCAAGCTGAACGCTCTACATCTGCAAATTATGGAGGAACTGGCTTAGGTCTTCCAATTTCAAAGAAATTCGCAGAAATAATGGGTGGTGATGTTGTAGTAACAAGTGAAGAAGGTGTTGGCTCTGTATTTACCATGTCTGTACCTAGAGTATGTCCTGAATATAATGAAGATGAGGTAGAGGGCAACGTAATTAATCTTGATGACCAAGATAACCTAGTTGTATTAGTAGATGATGATGTCGCAATGCATGATTTAATCAAAAGAACTATTTCTAAATTGAACCTTACTTTGCTCGGAGCTACAAATAGCGAAAAAGGAATGGAACTTATACGTGAAGTTAAACCAAAGTTAATTTTGCTTGATGTATTAATGCCAGGTCGAGATGGATGGTCGCTACTTAAAGAATGTAAAACTGATCAGGAGTTAAAAGATATTCCGGTAATCATGATTAGTCAGCTTAACCAATCAAACCTTGCATCATCTCTTGGAGCAAATGACTATCTTACTAAACCTCTTGATAGAACTCATTTTATTAATACATTAAAACGAATATTAGGTAACGAAACTCAAGACAAAAAAGTGCTAGTTATTGATGATGATAAAGATGTAAGAGAACTACTTTCAAGATTGCTTAAGGATGCTGGATATAGACCAATTGATGCAAGAGACGGTAAGGAAGGTCTTGAAAGAACAAAAGATAAACCTTCATTAATTATTCTTGATCTGGAAATGCCAAGAATGGATGGTTTTGAATTCTTGGATAATTACATTAAGGATGTACCAGAAGACAAGAGAGCTCCTGTTCTGGTCTTCTCTGGTAAAGATTTAACCGACGTTCAGGAAGATCTCTTAAAAGAAAGAGTGGTTGGACTTGTAAAGAAAGATGATGTCTCTATGGATAATCTTTCAAAAATGATCCAAGGTATTGTAAAAAGCTAAGAGCCTACTAAAGTTTCTATTTTTCCTAGTAATCTTTTGAAATCAATTGGCTTAGTATCAAAATCATCAGCACCGCATTCTAAAGCTCTTTGCTTATCAGATTCTAAAGCATGAGCAGTTAATGCAATAATTGGAATAGAACTAATAGATTCATCTGCTTTAGCTTGAATGGTTGCCTCCCAGCCATCCAAGACAGGCAATCCCATATCCATGAGAACAAGATCAGGACCCTCACTTCTCATCATATCAAGACCTGATTGACCATCAACAGCCATGATAATTTCATAACCTCGTCGTGACAATCTCCGAGATAGCATGTCTCGATTCATTTCGTTGTCTTCAATATAAAGTAACTTTGCCATTTTATTAGTCTCCTATTAATTCACTATCAATTAATTTAAATCTATTCCTACCATTCTTTTTGGCTTCATAAAGCCTTTCATCAGCCTTGTTAGTTAAGTCAGCAGAAGTTTCGGTTTCTGTTGAGAATGCAACGCCGCCACTGGAGCTGATCTTAATATCTTTGCCTTCGAAACTAACAACATTATTATTAATTTTTTTAATTAATTTTGTACAAAATTCTATAGCCTCATCTAGGCTAAGATATAAGATTGCTAAAAATTCCTCTCCACCTATTCTACCAACTATATTTGGTGATGAAATCTCTGTTTGTAGCAATTGAGCAAAGGATATTAAAACCGCATCGCCTCCAGCATGACCATAGTTATCGTTCACTTGTTTAAAAAAATCAATATCAAACATTATGGTTGCAAATTGCCTATCTTTAGACTTCTTTGAATTCTCCATTGCTTCATCTAAAGCTTCAAAGATAACCCTTCGGTTATAAATACCTGTAAGTTGATCTGTGGTTGCTTGAATATGCAATTTATTTACCAACTCTTTTTCACGTTCACGCCAAAACTTTCTTTCTAAAGCGGCGACAACCTTAGCTAATAAAATTGTCCCATTGATTGGTTTTGGGAGATAATCTTGTGCACCAAGTTGAATGCATTTAGAAATACTATCAACATCATTAAAAGCGGAGACCATAATGACTGGTAAAGATTCTGAATTATGTTCTTTTCTAAAAGTTTTTAATAATTCTAAGCCATTAATATCTGGCAATATCACATCTAGTAAAATTAAATCAGGTGTTTTTTTAAAGACTTCAGTGACGGCAGTATTACCATCATAAGCTGTTCGACAAGCAAGGCCTTGCATAGATAAACGCCTTTGTAAAACTTCACAATTTGTTACATTGTCATCAACAATCAGAATATCTGATTCTTTAATTTCATCTCCCAATGTAATGGAATACTCTATATCGCCCAAAGATTTAAAAAGAGCTTCTGCTGATTCAAGTTGATTTGAAGAGTTGCCATTCTTTTGATCAATTGACTCGCCTCTAATATAGTCTACAAAATTTTCTATTGCTGTTTCTGTTTCTCTAGCAAGATTTATTATTTGTTGAAAATCCTCCAATGTGCCCTCTTCTAGATCATCCTCATAATCCTCCATTAATATTTCACTGTATCCAATAATGGCATTTAATGGAGTTCTTAGGTTATGACGCAGTTCAGAGTACTCCTCAGGAGATTTTTTAGATGAATCAGCATTAGCTCCGGTATTTTGAAAAAAAGCAACTTCATATTGATCTATTAATTTTGAACAAGAGGATTTTATTTGTTCAATCTCATCATCAAATTTAAGTTCTGCTTCATTAAGGACTTTTTCAACCATATCAACATAGTCAAAGATAGCATTAGCAGGTGTAATAAAATCCTGTTTAATTTGTGTTAAAACAATTTCTTCTGCGCCCTTAGATGCCTCTTTGGGGGTAAGCTTATCCATAATTTAGGTTTCCTTGACTTCAAATGAATTTAAAAAATCTGGTCGATGCATTAAATAACCTTGACCGATTTTGCATCCAAGATCTAACATCATTTTTTTGTCTTCCTCAGTCTCTATTCCTTCACCAATCATCTCTAATTTAAGGTCTTCACACACCTCTGAAACAAAGCTAATTAATCGAGCTGTAGAAGGATCTGAAACATTAAATGTAAAATGCTTATCTAATTTCACAACATCTATTGGTAAATCTCTCACATACTTTAAAGAAGCATATCCAGCACCAAAATCATCTAAGGCAATTTTAATTCCCTTAGCTTTTAATAAACCTAAAGACTCAGATGCTATTTTGATATCTGATAGTTCAGCAGTTTCTGTAACCTCAAGACCAAACTGGTTTGTAGAAAGTTGATGCTTTTCAACAAAATCTGTAAATATAGAACAAAATTCAGGATGCATGATTGTGTGGGCTGAGACATTCAAATAAAGAGTTGCATCTTTAAAGCCAATTTTATCCTTAACTGCAAAGAATTTTTCTAACTGAACGAGCGATTCCAAAACAACCAAAGAAAAAAGACTCTCTCCTTCTATTTGAGGAATAATTTCATCATTGGGTAAATACCCACCCTCTCCATCTTGAAGTCTTAGGAGAGCTTCGATACCTGTAACTTCATTTGTCTCAAGATTGACTTGTTTTTGATAAGCTAATTCAATTCTATGATTTTCTATGCAATCAATGGTTTTCCTTAATGCATCAAGCCCTGAACGAGATGAGCATAAAAGTTCTATTAACATGATGCCTTTAGAAACATCAACAGGAATCATATGGACTCTAGTACGCATTAAAAAGTTTATCTCTCTAAGAGAAATTTCAATCGGAGTATCGTAATAAAGAGCAATAGACTCTAAGTCACCAAAATTTTTCTTTACTTGCTCGTCAATTTTTGCAACTGAAAGCTCATCTAAACTTGTTAAGTTAAAAATATAGTTAGCAGCAATATTTGCCCAGGCAATTGAACCATCGAGCTCATAAATAATATATGGACTAGGATGATGCAATAGAGATTTTGTTAGATAATTAAGCTCTTGATCGGTATGCATCTTTATTAACCGTACAATTTACTCTGTTTAATCTGCTCATCAACAAGCTCTACAAAATCTTCAGCAAAAGTAATTTTAATGAATTCCCAAATTTCAAGATGTTTTGGTTCTTTGAAAAGCGTTTTAAATGATATTAGCATCGCATTCCATTCTTTTTCATCAAGCATTCCAATTTTAAATTGATAAAATTGATTCTCTCTGGCCCGTAACATCACGCTAAAATATGTAAGATAGGTAGCATTCTCTTCTTTAGTTAACTCTTCATTGTTTCTAAGCTTAATCTTAATATCTACTAAGATGGGTTTCATGCCAGCAAGGGCTACTTTTTGATGAGAATCAGCAATATTTTGTCTAGCATTTGCTCGAGCAACTCGATTTTGTTCCCTTAATTCTGTAACTAAAAAATAAACTGTGACTAGAACGGTAAAAGGGCCAACAGTCTGCAGAACTAAAATAATTGTATTGAAATCCACTTGCTAGTTATATGTGTGTTTTTATTGTTTTAATATAAGGTTTTTTTACAAGTCGGTAAAGAAACTTGTAGATATAAAAAAA
>CAYUHD010000036.1:0-14872 GCA_964444385.1 uncultured Gammaproteobacteria bacterium | reverse complement strand
GATGATTTAATGATTTTAGTCATTGATAATTATGATTCCTTTACATACAACCTGGTCCATTATCTTGGCGAATGTGGTCATAATGTTGTAGTTAAAAGAAATGATGAAGTAACAATTTCTGATATTAATGACCTTCATCCAGAGAAAATTGTTATATCTCCTGGTCCCTGCACCCCAAAGGAAGCTGGTATTTCAGTTGAGATTGTGCAGGAATCACAAGTTCCATTGCTAGGGGTATGCTTGGGCCACCAGTCCATTGGCGCAGCATTTGGAGCTAAGATCATTAAAGCTCCTGAAGTTTTTCATGGCAAAAAATCAGCCATCAATCATTCGGGCAAAGCATTATTTAAAGATATTCCTAATCCCTATTCAGTAGTTAGATATCATAGTCTAGTAATTGATGGTTCAACAATGCCTAAGGATTTAAAGGTCACATGTACTATTGCTGATGACCTCGATATCATTATGGGTGTAGAGCATATCTCAAGGCCAATCTATGGAGTGCAGTTCCATCCAGAATCAATTGATACTGATTATGGGATGCAATTAATTAGCAATTTTCTTAATTTATGATTCAAGATTTTATCAATCAATTAGAAAATAAAGAGGATCTTGATTCTCATTCTATGCAATCAGCAATTGAATTAATTATGACAGGCCAAGTTGATAACCTTTCTATCGAAGTATTCCTTCTAGCCTTGAATAAAAAAGGCATCAAGGAAGAAGAGATTGTTGCTGCAGCTCAGGTCATGAAAGAAAAATCTCTCACTTTCCATCTGGGTGATGGAGATCATATTGATACCTGTGGCACGGGGGGCTCTGGCCTCCACACTTTTAATTGTTCTACTGCTTCATCATTTGTTGCTGCTGCAGGAGGCGCTGAAGTTACCAAACATGGCAATAAAGCTGTATCTAGCAAATCAGGAAGCGCAGATTTATTGATAGCAGCTGGGGCAGATATCGCCCATGACAGAGAAAAGCTTGAAACTATTTTTAAAAAAGTTGGGTTTGTTTTTTTATTTGCACCTTTGCATCATCAATCAATGAAATATGTGATGCCTGCTAGACAAAAGATAGGAAAAAAAACTCTATTTAATTTGCTTGGACCCCATACTAATCCTTGTGGCGCTAAGAGACAAATTTTAGGTGTTTATCAAAAAGATTTAGTAAAGACTTTTGCTTCGGTTGCTAAAAATCTATCTATGGATCATGTTCTCATTGTCCATGGTTTTGATGGTTTAGATGAAATCACTATTACGGATTCAACCCATGTAGCAGAATTAAAAGATAATACTATTTCTGAGTATGAGATTTCTCCAAAAAACTTTGGCTTATCATTCGGGACACTTTCTGAAATCTCAGCACAATCACCTCATGATAGTTTGCAGTTGATTAACGGGGCTTTCTCTGGAGATAAATCTACAGTTCAAGATATGATTGCTCTTAATGCTGGGGCTGCTTTGTATTTAGCGAAAAAAGTTCACTCAATTGCTGACGGTATAGAGCTTTCATTTGAGCTAATGAACAATGGTATGGCTGCAGATAAACTGGCTTCTTATGTACGAGTGTCAAATAGCTGATGAATATTCTGCAAAAAATTGTTGATAACACAAGATCAAAGCTTATTAATAAGAAGGCAGAATTACCCCTTGAGCAAATAAAAATTTCTTTAGATGGCATTAATCTTCCTAAGGGCAGATTTAAGAGCAATATTTCAAATCAAGATGAGGCCATAATTGCAGAAATTAAAAAAGCTTCTCCAAGTGCCGGAGTTATTTCAGATGATTTTGATCCAGTGAAAAAAGCACAGGAATACGAAGCCTTTGGAGCATTAGCACTATCAATTTTGACAGAAGAAGATTTCTTTATGGGAAGCGTTGAATATTTAAAAGATGTGAAAGAGGTAACTTCTTTACCTATCTTAAGGAAAGATTTCATAATTGATGAATACCAAATTTATGAATCTAAACTTATAGGTGCAGACTGTATTTTATTGATTGCATCTATTCTTTCTGATCGGCAGATTGATGATTTTATAAAGATTGCTGAAAAATTAGAGCTTGATTATTTAATCGAAGTGCATGATGAGATTGAGCTCAAAAGGGTAGAACATTTTAAAGATGCTTTGATAGGAGTGAATAATAGAAATCTCAAAACATTTGAAGTGGACTTAGACAATTCGGTTCGCTTGAGAAATTTATTCAAGCAAAAAAATATCTTCGTTGCAGAGTCAGGAATTAAATCGAAGGAAGACATAGATTATTTAAAAAAAAATAATCTTAGGGTATTTCTAATTGGTGAAAGTTTAATGAGGAACTCTTTTTAAATATAAGCGCTTGAAGAAGTCATTACTTTTGCGGTAAGACTCATAATTTTTTTGGTTGGCTCAGATAAAGGCTCTCCTCCATTTTCTGAAGCTTCTTGAGCGTGCTCATCTTCATCAGCCCTCATGGTCTTTAAGATCTCAATGGTTTCAGTATCATTTTTTGAAATTCTATCTAAATGTTTTTCAAGGTGCTTCACAACCTGTTTTTCAGTTTCTTCAACAAATCCTAGACTTGTTTTTTTTCCAAAACTCCCAAATATTGCACCAATAGCAAAGGATCCTGCATACCAAACTGGATTGAGGAGAGAGGGTCTACCATTTAAACCCTCTAAACGTTTCTTGCACCAGATTAAATGATCTGTTTCTTCTTCTCCGGCTTGTACTAGATGAGCTTTTGTCTCGGCATCTTTGCATACCATTGCTTGACCTCTATAAAGCGCTTGAGCTGCTACTTCGCCAGCTAGATTTATGCGCATGAGTTGCGCTGATAAATTCTTCTCTTCTTTTGATAGGTTTAAAGGTGTTTCATTGCTTGGATATGATCTACCTGTTCCATTTTTTTTGAACGATAGAGTTTTTAATCCAATATCACATTCATTTACAAAATTATCTAATAGACTCATTTTATTCCTTTGTACCCGATATCTTTTCTAAAGAAAGCTCCATCGAAGGACACAGATTCTACCAGATTATATGCTTTAGATTGAGCCTCTTGAAGATCGTTGCCCAAAGCAGTTGCACAAAAGACTCTTCCTCCGGACGTTACAACCTTATCTTCATTAAGTTTTGTGCCTGCATGGAACAGCTTTACCCCATCCATATCTGAGGGTTGCATCGAAACCTCATTATTTTTTGAATAGCTCTCAGGATAACCCTGACTTGCAATTACAACACCACAGGCATGTTGATCAGACCATTCAATCTGGTAGGCATCCAACTCATCTTCAATAGCGGCGAGACACAGCTCAACCAAGCTTGATTTTAATCTTAAAAGGATGGGTTGAGTTTCGGGATCTCCAAATCTGCAATTAAATTCCAGAACCTTCAATTCACCATTGTTGATCATGAGCCCAGCATATAAAAATCCAAGATAAGGGGAACCCTCAGCAATTAAACCCTCCATGGTTGGCTTCATTACTTCATCAATAATTTTCTTATACATTCTTTCATCGACTATTGGGGCAGGAGAATAAGCACCCATACCACCAGTATTCAGGCCCACATCACCTTCACCCACTGCTTTATGATCTTGGCTAGTTGCGAGGGGAACGATTTTATCTTTACTTACAACCGCTATGAAACTTGCCTCTTCTCCACTCAAGAAATCTTCAATGACTACACTTGTTCCAGCATCTCCAAAAGCTTTATCTTTAAAAATACTGGTCAATGCCTCAACAGCCTCATTTTGAGTTTGGCAAATAATAACGCCTTTGCCTGCTGCCAAGCCATCTGCTTTTACAACGGTTGGATATTGAATATTGTTTAAGTGGTCTTTTGCACTGTCAAAACTATCAAATGCAGCATATGCAGCAGTAGGAATACCATATTTTACAAAAAAATCTTTTGAAAAAGTTTTAGAACCCTCTAGTTGAGCGGCCGCACTAGAAGGGCCAAAGGTTTGAATGTCATTGCTTTGTAAATAGTCTACCAGCCCATTAACTAGGGGCTGTTCTGGACCAACAATAACAAGAGAAATATTTTTTTCAATGCAAAAATCTTTTACTGCTTCAAAATTACTAGCATCAATAGAGACATTAGATAATTTATCTTCTAATGCGGTTCCTGCATTTCCCGGGCAAACAAATACCTCAGAAACTGACTGATCCTGAGCTGACTTCCATGCCAAAGCATGCTCTCTGCCACCTGATCCAATAACCAAAATGTGCATTTTTAATGTCTAAAATGACGTGTTGCAGTAAATATCATAGCAATATTGTTTTCGTCTGCAGCAGCAATCACTTCTTCATCTTTAATTGACCCACCAGGTTGAATAATTGCTGCAATTCCGCTCGCAGCAGCTTTATCTATGCCATCCCTAAATGGAAAAAATGCATCTGAGGCCATTACAGCCCCCTTAACTTCTAAACCTTCTTCTTTGGCTTTAAGGTTCGCAATTTCAGCACTGATAACTCTACTCATTTGTCCCGCACCTATTCCGATGGTTTGTTTATTTTTTACATAAACAATTGCATTTGATTTAACAAATTTGGCAACTCTCCAGGCAAACATTAGATCATCGATTTCCTCGGTGCTTGGCTGTCTTTTTGTTACGCATTTAAGGTCTGCTTTGGGAATAATGAAAGTATCATCGCTTTGAATCAATATTCCTCCAGAAACTTTTTTAATAACCCCTGGATACGGATTATCTTGCTCTAGATCAACACACAAAACTCTGACATTTTTCTTTTTAACTAGCTCCTCTAATGCTGCTTCTTTAAAACTAGTTGCTAGGATAACTTCAACAAATTGACGAGCATTAATTTCTTCTGCAGTTTTCTTATCTAGCTCTCTATTAAAGGCGATAATGCCACCAAATGCTGATGTTGGATCAGTCTTAAATGCAAGGTCGTAAGCGTCATAAGTTGAGTTTGCTTCTGCGACGCCACAGGGATTAGCATGTTTAACAATCACACAAGCCGGCTCATCAAAAGCTCTTACACATTCCCAGGCTGCATCAGCATCAACAATATTGTTGTATGACAACTCTTTGCCCTGCAGAACATCTGCATTGGCAATATTTTTATGCTCTAAATTGGAAAAAGTTAATAAATCTGCTGTTTGATGCGGGTTTTCACCATATCTAAGTGATTCACTCTTTTCAAAATTATATTGATGGGCATTTGAAGAGATATCTTTTAAGTAATGTGCAATAGATAAGTTGTAATCAGACATCAGTTGAAAAACTTTCTGCGAAAGTTCCTTTCTAAATTCATAAGAAATACCACCTTCATTTTTCCACTCATCAATTACGCGAGCGTAGTCCTTAGGATCAGATATCACCGCAACATTTTTGAAGTTTTTGGCCGCAGCCCTGATCATAGTAGGACCACCTATATCAATTTTCTCTATAGCCTCATCAAAAGAACATCCTGAAGCAACAGTTTCCTTGAATGGATAAAGATTAACAATAACCATATCAATAACCTCATATCCTCGGTCAGTTAAAATCTCCATATCTGTATCCCTTCTAGCTAAAATTCCAGCATGAATTTTGGGGTGTAGCGTTTTAACTCTCCCATCCATCATTTCTTCAAATTCAGTAAATTCTGAGACTTCGAGGACCTCATCAGTTATCTCTTTGATGGCTTTATAAGTTCCACCAGTAGAGATAATTTTTACTTTTTTATTAAGTAAGAAGTTAACTATCAGATCTAAATTGATTTTATCTGATAGGCTGACCAGTGCTGTTTTTGGAGCAATTAGACTCATAACTTATATTTAATGTTATAACGATGCAGTTTTTTTCTTAAGGTGGCTCTGTTTATTCCTAGAACATTAGCAGCCTTAGATTGATTATTATTTGAATACTTCATAACTGCTTTTAGAAGCTCGGGTTCAACCTCAGCCATAACCATTTCATAAATATTTGCAGGATTTGTATCGCCAAGAGTGGCAAAGTATTTCTTCATAGCCTTTTTTACTTGTTCGCTCAAAGGCTTATTTTTTTGTTTTTGTGAGACTGATTTGGTCATTAATTATAGATTTTTATGCAAAACATAAATTCTACAGCTGATTAAAAATTGCTCAACTGATTTTAGAGATTAATTACAGTTTTTTTATCATCGCCCAAAATTAATTTAGTTAACTCACCATTTTTTAGAAATATTTCTGTTCTAGATGCATAATCAGGATGAAAATATGAAATAGATTTGCTGTTTGTAAGATATGAGATTAAGGCATTTATTACCATATAGTGTGTGGTCACAATGAAATTATCATTAGCATTATCAATCCAAGCAATTAAATTATCTCTCCAATTTTTTACTGCTTCAGGAAGCTCTGCAATTGGGGCTTTAAAAATGTCAATCAACCAATCTTTTTTTGCTTCAGTTGCAATATTTTCTGAGGGTATTTCAATAAATCGATCATCCAATTCAAAAGAATATTTTTTTTCTTGACTTATTAGTTCCATGGTTTCAACCGCTCTTTTTTTTGGACTAGAGATGAGCTGATAGAGAGGAATCTGATCAATTAGACTTTTTCCTGTTATTTCAGCTTGGAGATGACCCAGCTTGCTTAATCCTGGGTCAGGGTGAACAGACCAAGTAGCAGACGCTTCTCCATGTCTCACAAGAATGATGTGACTTTGACTCATAATAAAAAAATACCAATTATAATTACTTGATGAGAAGTCCTAGAATTTTTTGCCCTGAATTATCCTCACCAAGGTATAAGTGCACCAACATAAAACAAATACATCATCTTGCCAAGGTTCTCAGGTTAAAACCCAATGACTCAGTGGAACTATTTGATGGCCGTGGTTCTTTAACAAAAGGAAATATTCACGAGATTGGAAAATCGTATATTGATATTGATGTTGATGTTGGGGATATATCCTCAGTGCAGAACCCCTATCAGAAATGTTATCAAGCAGTAATTCCGTACATTAAAAAAGAAAATTTAATATATTCAGTACAAAAGCTTATTGAAACAGGGGTTAATTCAATTCTTATCTATAAACCCAATCAGCTTGATCAATCATTAACAAAAAGAGATTTATCTAAATTAAATATTCGACTAGAAGAGGTAATAATTGGAGCTTGCGAACAATCTGGCTGTAATTTTATACCTAACATCGGTTATTTTAATGGACTTGAAGAGTGCATATATAGCATACGGGAGCATGGAGATTTCGAGGGAGTATTCGTTCTTGATACAATTGCTAATCAATTTATAACAGATCATGAAAATTTGAGCGCAAATAATATTAGCCTTATTACAGGACCCGAATCAGGTTTTTCGGAAGCCGAACGTGCAATTATGAAAGATTTAGAATTAAAGACGCTGAAAATCGGTCATTATATTCTGCGTGCAGAAACAGCGCCTGTTATTGGATTAACTAAGTTTCACAGCTTATTTGGAGAATATTAATGCAAGGGACATCATCATTATTTATTACAGATCCCTTGAATGAATTAGATCCAAAAAAAGATACAACTATTTTGTGGATGCAAGAAGTTCATAGTATGGGTGGTCAAGTCCTTCAGTGTGAGATGAAAGATTTAATTTATATGGATCAACAAACTTCTGCTGATCTCTATGAAATTAAAGATCCAAACAATCATCCCCAGCTATGCAAGAAAGTTAATCAGATCAAATTGCTTAAAGATATAGATTATATTTTTATGAGAAAAGACCCACCTGTAAACGAAGATTATATGAATGCTTTGCATATACTTTCCCAAGCTGAATCTGAGGGTGCAAATGTAATGAATCGACCTTCAGCCTTACAGAAATTTAACGAAAAGATTTTTGCTCTTCGATTTTCTAGATGGATGCCTGATACAAGCATTATATGTAAAAAGGAGGACTTTAAATTTTTCAAAAGTAAGTATTCAACCATAATTCTAAAACCTCTTGATGGTATGGGAGGTGAATCAATTTATAAATTTGATGAGGGTTCGGAAGATCATTTTGAAATTTTTAAATCTTTAACAAATGATTATCGAACAATGGTTATGGTCCAAAATTTCTTACCCGAAATTTATAATGGAGATTATCGAATACTTATCATTCATGGCAAACCTTTTCCTGTTGCTTTGGCAAGAGTTCCTCAAGAGGGAAACTTCAAAGGAAATCTTGCAGCAGGAGGCAAGGGCGAGGCACGTGAATTAAGTGATGAGCAGATGAAAGTCAGCACAGAGATTGGAAAACTTCTATTGGAAGAAGGTATTATTTTTGCAGGCATCGACATGATTGGAGATTATTTAACAGAAATTAATATAACCAGTCCCACAGGCGCACGAGAGATTGTTACTCAAACAAATAAAAATCCAATTAAAACCCTGCTTCAATCTTTATAAAATGCAACCACTGATCTACAAACAAAGAATTCAAAGGTGGGGGTTTAGAAAATCTATGCTTGTCTCGCTAATATTCCATGGTATTGCAATTTTTGGTATCAGTTTCGTTGTAATCCAACAACCATGGGAATTTAAACAGGAAACAATTGTAAATATAAAATTTGCTAACGGAGAATTTGATATGCAAGGAAGCTCTTTCAATGGTTTTGAATCTCTTCAGCAAAATACTAAGCAAGCAACATTGGTTTCTCAAGATGTAGATTTACAAGATCAATCTCAGTTTAGTGTTAGGCGTTTAGAATCAAATTCTACCCTGGAAAGTTTTGAGACAATTTACTTAAATGCATGGCAAAGACAAGTTGAAACTGCTGGTTACTACGAAATTTCTCGTTCTGATATTATTAAAGGCAACTATAGAGTCCAAATTAAATCAATAATTGATTATATGGGAAATTTAATTGGCGCCGATATTTTACACTCTTCAGGAAATGTAATGTTGGACGCTTTGGCGCTTAAGATTTTACATCAATCAGCACCATTTCAACCTTTCCCAAAAGACATGAAGGTAAATTATCAACAGCTTGAAATTATTCGTGACTGGAATTTTACAAATTCTTAGCAATGCAGATTTTAGCCTTTGATTTTGGAACTCAACATATTGGTGTCGCTGTGGGACAAACAATTACTAAGACATCCTCTCCATTAACTGTGCTAAATGTTGCCTATGAAGGCAAAGAGATTTGGAATACTATTTCTAGCCTCATTGATGAGTGGAAGCCTGATCAATTGCTTGTTGGCAAGCCTTTAAACATGGATGGGACACCCAGTGATATGATGCAAAAAGTTGATCCATTCTTTAAGAAATTGGAGAGGATTAGTAATATCCCCTGTGAATTAGTTGATGAAAGATTAACCTCGTTTGAAGCAAAGCAATTGATGACTGTAGATTTAAAAAATGATCGCATTGACGATTTGGCAGCTAAAATATTTTTAGATAATTGGATGGAGCACCATGTCAATTCCAGCTAGTTTTATTGATCAGTTATTAGACCAAACGGATATAGTTGAGGTTGTTAGTCGACGTTTGCAATTAAACAAGAAGGGTTCAAATTTTTGGTGCCTTTGTCCATTTCATGATGATTCGAATCCATCCATGGCCGTTAATCAAGATAAGCAGTTTTTTTATTGTTTTGTTTGCCAAGAATCTGGTAATGCCATTCATTTTTTAAGACGTTATGAAAATTTAGAATTTGTTGATGCTATTGAAACTCTTGCCAGTTCAGCGGGTATTACAGTTCCATACGAAAACACTAAACCTGAGAAATCAAAGCCAAGTGGTTTGGTTGAGAAGGCTGTAAAATTTTATCAATCAAATCTGAATGAAAACATTTCTCCCAAAGCAGTTCAGTATCTTAAAGATAGAAAAATTACTGGATCTACAGCAAAGAAATTTAATATTGGATATGCACAAGATAAGTGGGACGCTCTTTTTAATCATTTTAGATCTAATACTTCGAGCAAAGAGTTAAATGAATCTGGACTTTTTAGCAAAAAAGATAATCGATTTTATGATCGCTTTAGAGGCAGAGTAATTTTCCCAATTCGAAATATTAAAGGTGATTTCATTGCTATGGGTGGAAGGATCATAGATGAGGGAGAGCCAAAGTATTTAAATTCTCCAGAGACTCCTTTTTTTAATAAATCAAATGAACTATTTGGTTTATATGAGGTAAAAGAGGCAGAAAAGAATATAGCTTCTTTAATTGTTGTAGAGGGATATATGGATGTAATAGGTCTCTATGAGCATGGAGTTAGAAATGCAGTTGCAACACTTGGAACAGCTATTACGCCAAACCATGTCGCTAAGATCATGCGTTATACAAAAAAGATATTTTTTGCATTTGATGGAGATTTAGCTGGCAAGAAAGCTGCTTGGAAAGGAGTTGAAAATACCTTTCCAATTATTAGAGAAGATATCAATATTCATTTTATATTTTTTGAACAAGGTCATGATCCAGATTCATATATTAATGAGCATGGATTAAAAGCCTTTCAAAAACTTTTAGATGAGTCGATTTCTCTTTCATCTTATTTTTTATCAAAGGTAAAAGAATTTAATTTAGAAACATTGGAAGGTCGTGCACAAGCAGCAGCTTTTGCCATTCCTGTAATAAATAAGATAAATAATGCTGTGATTAAAGAGGTTTATGTTAATGAGGTTTCAAAATTATGCGGTATGGATATCAAAGCTATGGATGTACCTCAAGCCAGAGATTCTCTGAGGTCTGAATCTGATCAGATGATCAGATCAAGCTCTAGCGCACCTGTAAGAGTAAAAGCTGTCATCAATATCTTTAGCGCATTGCTAAGTTTTCCAGCAATTGCCTATCAATCTGTTTTTGATGAGTTAAAAAATGATTCTAAATTTAACTTTTTATTTGTGATTCTTGATTTGTATAAGCAAACACCTGATATCAAGCCATCAAGGGTCATTGAAAACCTAGAATCAGATCAAATTAAGGGGTATTTTTCAGAAGCTGTGGTAGCTGGGCTCGAATTATCAGAGAAAAACGCACTAAATCTTGTAAATGACTGCGTGGATATTCTATTAAAAAATCAAAAAGATAGAGAGCAAATCCTCAAAGACAAGTATAATATCAGATCGATTACGCAAGTAGAAAGAAGAGATTTACAGCAAATTATCTTAAAAAAGCAAGAAATTACTGACGATGATCGAAATTGGTTAAAAGAATTAAGTTCAAAACAAGATTGAAAAAATCAAATTTGGCATCACATATAGTGAACGTTTTAGAAAGAGGCATCGAGTGGATAAGTTAAGAAAACAAGGATCAAGAATTGCAGAGTTAATTGAGAAAGGTCGCGAGCAGGGCTACTTAACATATGCAGACGTAAACGATCATCTTCCAGAGGATATTTCTGATCCCGATCAGGTTGATGAAATCATTGGCATGATCAATGACCTGGGTCTTCAGGTTCATGAGACTGCGCCTGATGCGGATACATTAATGCTTTCTGAATCATCAGATGAAGATGATATTGCTCTTGAACAAGCCGCTGAGGCTTTGGCTGCTGTTGAAAATGAAACAGGTCGTACAACTGATCCTGTAAGAATGTATATGCGTGAAATGGGGACAGTTGATTTGCTCACTCGAGAAGGCGAGATTGAAATTGCGAAACGTATTGAGGAAGGCATGCGTGACCTACTTGATGCAAGCGTACATTATCCTGGCATCGTGGATCATATTATTAATTTTTATGAGCAAGTAAAAGTTGAAGAAAAAAAGCTTAGTGAATTATTAACAGGCTTTCTTGAGGAGATGGAAGAAGTTCCTTCAGCTGGACCAGGAAGTGAAAAAGCTAAGCAATTAGAAGAAAGTGATGAAGAGGTTGATAATGGACCTGATTTAGTTGAGGTTCAAAGGCGCATGACGAATTTAAAGCGTCAATTTAATAAAACTTATAAAGTTGTTGATAAAAAGGGAAGAAATTCTAAAGAAGCTAAAGCGGAATTCACAAAACTTGGGCTAATCTTTCAATTTCTGAAGTTTTCACCAAAAATGTTTGAAGATTTGGCTTTCTTTGCTCGCAGTGATTTGGCTGAGATTCGATTGCATGAAAAAAGAATCCAGTTTCTATTTGTAAAATCAGCAAGAATCCCTAGAAAAGATTTTATTGCAATGTACAAAGACAATATCAATAAAATTAAGTGGGTTGACTCTTTGATGAGCAATAAAAAGTACTCAAAAAAATCTTTAGAGCACATCAAACCAGATGTTGTGATTGCACAAAAAGCCATCAAAGCTATTGAGGAAAGAGTGGGTCTAAGCGTCAAAGATATAAAAGAGATTAATCGCGCTATGTCTATGGGCGAAACAAAAATGAGACGAGCTAAAAAGGATATGGTTGAAGCTAACTTAAGGCTAGTCATCTCAATTGCAAAAAAATATACAAACAGAGGCTTGCAGTTTTTAGATTTAATTCAAGAAGGCAACATTGGACTAATGAAAGCTGTTGATAAATTTGAGTATAGAAGGGGTTATAAGTTTTCCACTTATGCTACCTGGTGGATTAGACAGGCAATCACAAGATCTATCGCTGACCAAGCAAGAACAATTAGAATCCCGGTTCATATGATAGAAACTATTAATAAACTCAATAGAGTTTCTCGACAGATGATGCAAGATATGGGTAGAGAACCTACTCCTGAAGAGTTAAGTCAGGAGCTAGATATGCCCGAAGATAAGGTTAGAAAAGTTCTCAAAATAGCTAAAGAGCCAATTTCAATGGAGACACCGATTGGAGATGATGAGGATTCTAACTTAGGAGACTTTATTGAAGATACTGTTATTCATTCTCCATTAAAGAATGCAACTGAGGGTAGTCTGCATTTTGCAACAGATGACGTTCTTTCATCATTAACCGCTAGAGAAGCAAAGGTCTTAAGAATGCGATTTGGCATTGGTATGAATACAGATCACACCCTAGAAGAAGTTGGTAAACAATTTGATGTAACCAGAGAAAGGATTCGTCAAATAGAAGCCAAAGCTTTAAGAAAGTTAAGGCATCCTTCAAGATCAAGTCATCTGAAAAATTTCTTAGACGAATAGTTTTTGGGCCCTTAGCTAAGTTGGTTATAGCAGTGGACTCATAAAACTTCGCTCTTATTTCTTTTTATCCTTTATAAAACTTATATCTAAAGTATTCTTTAAAAATGAAGATTGGCAATCTCCAATACTGAAGAAATCAATTTTCTGATTACTTCCAGTTGCCTTTGCGTCCTGAAAGATCCCAATTGATTCTCGACCACATTAACTGAATCCTTCTTTCAACATATTGTTTAGCAAAAAAATTACTTTTATTGGGCAGCGGTATAAATGATTTAGATCCAAGACCGTCAATAATTTTTATGATAATTTCTCCATTATCTATCTTAAGAACTAAATTATGAGGAATTAAGTTTTTGGTTAGGACTAGGGTCTCTCGCAACCAATCATGAAAATTTTTAATCGCTAATTTAGCTTCAGGAGTTAACCCATCTTTAAATAAGTATTGCTCAAGAGTAATGGCAATCTCACCATTATTTCTAATTAACTCTGTCACAGCACCAGGACCAATGGTTGTTTCAACAATTCCATACCATTTAGCAATGTGCTTCCACGTTTTTGAATCTTGATTAATCAATGCATGTTGTAGATATCCTTTTTCTTCTTTAAGATTGTCATCAAAAGCAGAGTTATCTTTGAAGCGCTTATACCAGGGTAAATTATTTATTCTTTTATCAAATGATTCTGCATTTATTACCTTTACACATTTATTCTTATCTTCTGGGTGTACAAAGCATTTTCTATTACCTCCTTCAGCAAAAGGAATAGCATTAGTAAGATTAATCATTGATAGATAATAACGATTTCAATTTAAATATAAAATTATAAGACTGCAGTAAATCATTAATTCTTATATAATCTCATTCTTTTTCAATTTAATAAAATTGGGCCTGTAGCTCAGTTGGTTAGAGCAGTGGACTCATAATCCATTGGTCGGAGGTTCGAGTCCTCCCGGGCCCACCATTTTAAAGGGTTTTCAGAGGTTTAAGTGTTCCTAAAGAGCGTGAACACTGGTGAACACCAAATCATGTGTTCACATTTAGAATATTTTTTTTATCTCAGGATTGCTCACTGTATTAACTTCGATATTAAGTTAAAGATAACTTAATAGTCTAAACTATATCTAATATTTTAAGTTAAGGAGAGCTTTATGTATAAAAAAATATCATTATTGCTTCTTTTATCTGCACCATTATTTATTTCTGCAGATCATCATGCAACGAAAGGTGACAAGTCTACAAAAGCAATGAAGAAAATGGAGATGATGAAGAAAAAAGAGCATATGAAAAAAGAAATGGAAAGAAGGGGGATGTGGAAACCTGAAGATTGCAAAAAGATAAGTGAAACCTCTGGTGCTTATCTTTATTTCTCAGGCCAAGCTTTTAAAAAACGTTCTGCTCTTGAGAAAGATGGGAATCAAGTTGCTGCTGATGAAGCGTTCTCAGAAGCAATGGCATTAGCAGAACTTGCTGCAAATTTTGCAAAAAATTTCGAGACATATTGCAAAAGATAATTAATTAATATTATCATTCGCTTTCAATCAATAATGTGAGAGTTTATTTTGAAAACAGATATAGAGATTGCTAGAGAAGCAGAACCAAAAACCATTGAGACAATAGCTGCCAAGTTGGGTATTAGCGATGAATATCTTGAGCATTACGGCAAATTCAAGAGTAAGGTTAATCTTTCAATTAATCGTGAAAAGCTCAAGGATCATAATAACGGTAAATTAATTTTAGTTACTGCAATATCTCCTACTCCTGCAGGAGAAGGTAAAACCACTACAAGTGTTGGCCTAGTAGATGGGCTTTGTCATATTGGTAAAAAAGCAATAGTTTGCCTTAGAGAACCAAGCTTGGGGCCATGTTTTGGTATGAAAGGTGGCGCTGCGGGAGGTG
>CAYUHD010000035.1:0-14973 GCA_964444385.1 uncultured Gammaproteobacteria bacterium | reverse complement strand
TAAGTTTAACAGTTATAATAACTGCTACTATTTTAGAGGTTAAAATGGAAGATACAAACATTAGGAATTTTCTTGAACAAGCTCAATTTATTGACCCAACTTTTAGTAGACTAGAATTATTCCCAGTACTTTATTCTTTTTTGGTGTGTGTCTTGCTTGCTTTTTTAGTTAGGCATTTTTACATAAGATTTTCTACTTCTGTTGCTGGGAAGATGAATATTGGCAATGTTTTACCTCTTCTTGCTAGCATAGTTTTTTTGATTATTCTAGTTGTTAAATCATCTATCGCACTATCTCTCGGGCTTGTTGGAGCTCTATCTATAGTTCGATTTAGAACTCCAATCAAAGAACCAGAAGAGCTTGTCTATTTATTTTTAGCAATTGGTGTAGGTTTAGGTTGTGCAGCAAATTATATTTTTATAACCACCTTGCTTACTTCATTGATTTTAATTTTTGTATATTTTTTTCTCTCTGGTGGCAAGGCTGTAAAAGGTGTTGATGAATATAATTTAACAATTAATTGGTCTTCTAATAGTATTGAGTTTAATCAGTTGATTGAAACCTTTGAACAACATGCCTCACTAATATCTTTAATCAGATATAGCGTGAACCCAGGTGCTAATAGTGCAATTTTCTTAATTGAATCATCAGATTCAAATACCATTGAAAATATGATTAACAAAATTAAAAGTTTAGATGAGCAAGTTTCAGTGACACTCTCATCACCAAACACTAATTGGTAAAAGCCTATACTTATTATTTAGAGTAAAAGTATATATATATCTTGTATTTAAAAAAGAAAAAAAACGCTCTTACTTTATTTGCATCTATATTTTTTTTGATTTCTCTTTCGCTGGTTAATTTTAATATCAGCTCAATAAGATCCCAGATTCATTCCGTGAGTGAGTGGATAATTAGTGGTGATTATGGCTTTTCTAGTTTTTTCAATATTGTTGATGATGGGTCTATTGAATACAGGGGGAACTATATTCAACCAATCTCTAATAAACTTATTAACTTAGCTTTTAAAGTTCCCTCAATTCTAAAAAATGAATTATTGGGTAATTCAAAAGACAAAATACCAACTATTTACCTTGATATTAAATTTAAAAATTTTGAGAGACTTTTAGAAGATCGGAAGTTAGCTATAGAAGCAAAACATGCAATATTAATAGATTTTCAAGAAGTAAAAGCTGATCTAATAATAGATGGCATCACAAAGAAAACGAAAATAAGTTTAAAAGGATTATTAAACACCCATTGGATGACTAAGAGGAGAATGAGTTTAAAGATTAAAGTTTTAGATGATGAGACAGTTCTAGGATTCAAAGAGTTTTCTATTCAAAGACCAAGAGAGAGGCAGTGGCCATATAATTTTGTTTTTGAAAATATTTCCAATAAATTAAATCTTCTTTCCACTGATAGTAAATTACTGAAAGTTATTGTAAATGGTGAGGAGTGGGGAGTAATGCTTGCTGAAGAAAGCATAGGGAAAATATATCTAGAAAATCAGCAAAAATTAAATAGCTTAATTTTTAAGTTTGGAGATCCAAGAGAATGGTTTGAAGGCTGGTCTGAAGATTCCTTAGAATTATACAGAGGATCTGATCCAAGCTTAATTTTTAAAATCTATAACCAAAAGAAATTTCTTAGGAATGACCCTCAATTTTCCATTAGGGAACAAATTAGCTATGTTCTCAATCAGAGAGAGAGACATGCTGAAGATTTATTTAGCAAAGAACAGATGGCAGAAGCATTTACATTATCAGCATTATGGGGAAATTTTCATAACTTACTTAATAATAATACAGCTTATTATTTTAATCCCTATACATTGAAATTAGAGCCTATTTTAAGAGATCAATATGGGTTTGAAGTTATTTCATCAAAAGAAAATATTCAACAATGGCCTCCTCCATATCAGTTTCTCATGTCATTAGAAAATTCTAATAAAGATTACTTAACAGACTTTGCAAATAACTATAAAAGAGAAATTTCTTTTATTGATGAAAAATTTTTTGATGCAAAAAAATTATTTCCAATTGATCAATTAAAAAAAACAGATATTCTTTCTGAGAATCTTAATATTTTTCTTAATAGTAAAGAGAATTTTTTTGAATTTGATCTTAATAATTATTTACAAATTCTTCCTAATGGCACTTTGCTTGATAAGTATCAAATAGAGAGTCTCAAAAGATTTAAAAATAAAAATTATATTATTTCTTTAAATCAGTCATCTCGCTTTGCTGATTTAGTTTATATAAGGCATTTTACTAATGGTAAATTGAAAATTTATAATTTAGTTCCAGATAATTTATTGATAGAACAAATAGAGCTTGATGGGAATATAATCATAAATCATCCTCTCAAAATAGAAAATTATCTTACATCAGCAGAACCTCTTACTATTCAAACTGAATATCTTGGGGTGCAAGATAATAAGTTTGTTGTACATGCAAAGTATAAAAATATTAAATATAAATCTTCTAATGATCTTTCACTTATCGAGGATGTAGAAAACCCTTTGAAGATTTCTAATATACCAAGATTTTTTCATCAAGATGGAGATGGATGGGTTGTAAAATCAGGGTCATGGAATGTTGATGATAAAATTTTTATAAAAGGAAATGTGAGAATTAATGATGGAGTTCAATTAAATTTTGCAGAAGGGGCATCATTAATTATAGAGGGAAGTCTTAATGCTATAGGCACTAAAGAAAGCCCAATTGTTTTAAAAGGTTTTAAAGATTCATGGCGTGGTTTATATGTTTTTAACTCTAAAGAAGAATCGGTTCTAAAAAACATAATTTTTAAAAATACTACAGGAATTTTAGATGGCATACTTCAATTAACTGGAGGCGTAGTTTTTTACAATACTAAAGTCATCATGGAAAATACAAATTTCGAAAACACAATGGCTGAAGATGCTCTAAACATAATTAATTCAAAATATAATTTACAAAACCTATCTTTTCAAGAATCTCGATCTGATGCTTTTGATAGTGATTATTCCGAAGGATTTATAAATTCTATAAGTTTCAAAAATATTGGGGGAGATGCTCTAGATTTTTCAGGTAGCAATGTAAAAGTTGAAAATTTTTATGCAGAAAACGTTAGAGATAAAGCAATTTCAGTTGGAGAAAGTTCTAAAGTAGATATCAATAATATTTCCGTTAAAGACATTGGTGTTGCTATAGCCTCTAAAGATGGAAGTGTAACTTTTGCCTCAAATTGTTATGTTGAAGATTTTAAACTTTCTGCGTTTATGACATACATTAAAAAAAATAATTATCCATCTCCTTCTTTAAAATTAGATAAGTGCATTACAGCAAATGAAATTTCAAAAGTGACATATTTTCGTCAAAAAGGAACCGAACTTATCGCAGATAATTTATACAATATTTTAGAGCAGGACTTGGATGTTGATTTGCTTTATCAAACTGAAGTTATGAAAAAATAAATTATTTAAAATCAAGAAAAACCTTACTATGAGAAAATTTGAAAGATACGAAATTAAATTTATTTTAAATTCACATGAAATTTTTGAATTTAGACAAATGTTAATTTTAAAAACATCTTTTAAAAAAACATATGATCCTAGAGTTGTTAATAGTATCTATTTTGATGATGTAAATAATATGTCTGCAGTAGATAACCTCGCTGGAATTTCTAGAAGAAAGAAATATAGACTGCGCTGGTATGGGACATCATTCATTGATCCTATTAATTTTGAAGTGAAAGTACGTAAAAATAAAATTGGTTATAAAGAATATTACGATCTTACTCAGGATCAAAAAAAACTTAATAAGTTAAAGCTCCATAAGATAGCTAGGATGTTTGAAGAAAAACTAGATTCAGAAAATAAAAATCCAAGCTTTCAATTATTTCCAAGACTTCAATTAGAATATCTAAGAGAATACTTTGAAAATAATGAAGGAATCCGCTTAACTATAGATAATCAAATAAAATTTTGGCCAACATTTGAGGATTCTTATGCATATCATGGTGAATCAATAAGTTATGATAAGAAGATTGTTGAATTAAAATTCTCTAAAGAACTTTATCCTAATGTAGTAAATTTTTTAAGAAATACTTCACTTTTACCTAAACGACATTCTAAATATTTAGTTGGATTAGCTAAATTAGGCGAGGCAAAATATATATAATTTTAGAAAGCATTTTCTTTAAAAATCCACAAAAGCAATTTAATTACTTATATCCTCTATGAAAAAAATTCTAAAAAAAATTGTTGTTGCCCTGAAATTTCAAAAAATTTCGTACAAAATTTTTGATTTGTATGCTCATTTTTTTAGATTTACAACAGTTTCAAGAGATGGTATCCGCTATAAATTAGATTTAAGGGAATCCGTTGATAGAGGGATATTTTTATTAGGTTGGGAGCCCCTTACGCTTAATTGGCTCACTAATAATTTAAAACCTGGAGACAAGGTAATAGAAGTTGGTGCAAATATAGGAGCTCATTCATTAACAATCTCGCGTTTAATTGGTTCTAATGGTTTTTTGTATGCATTTGAGCCTACTAATTACGCTTTTTTAAAATTAAATAAAAATTTTGATTTAAATCCAATCTTAAAAAAAAATGTTGAATTGTTGCAACTATTTGTTTCTGATAAGGAGAATTCAAAATCTAGTTCTAAAATTAGATCTAGCTGGATAGTTAATAAATCTGATGAACTTGCAGATGAAATGGATGAAAATTTTAACGGTTCTGTGATTCATTTAGATGATTTTTTTAGTGATTTAGATAGATTAGATCTTCTAAAAATAGATGTTGACGGTTTTGATTATAGAGTTCTTTTAGGCTCCCAGAATCTTATCTCTATTCACAAGCCTTTAATTTTTGTTGAGTTAGGAGAAAAGGACCTTCAAAAAAATGGGGATTCGATTCAGGACATTATCAATTTTTTTAAAGAATTAGAATATTCTGGTGTCCTCGAGAACGGAAAAAAAATATTTTCATATCAACAAGTTCTTAATGAACTTAAAGGTAGCACTCATACAAATGGAATTTTTTTTCCCAATGCTAAAAAGTAGATCTTTTTATTATATATTTACAAGATTAGTTTGCTCAGCAAAATCTTTAAATATGAATTTAGCTCCATAACCGCTTAGGTGACTTGTATCTCTATATAAGGGCCTATCTCCATGCATGCCATTGATACAAGTAGATGTATTTTTACAAAATGCTTCTAATAAAAATTTTCTTTGATCATATATTTTTAATCCTAGGGGGGCTAAGGAATTTTCAAAATGAGATTTAACCAAGTCTTCGAATTTCTCTTGTTGCACATTAATTTTATTTAGTTTATTAACCATTGCTGTCCGCGCAAAATTCATTGTAAGAGTTGGTCTAGGTGAAAAATATACCACTTCAATATTTTTAGACATTGCATTTTTAAATAAATTAGAAATAAATGTTAGATTTTTCTTTGCTTTAATTTCATCTAATAGCTCTATATGTTGATAGAAATTAGTAACAAATATGATTTTAGAGATTACTTTTTTTGCAATAAGTTCTTGAAGTAATTTTGTTGCTTGTCCACATTGGCCATTATTAGATTGAAATGATACAGGTGAAAATGAGCATCCTCCCATAGTTAATTGGATTGCATTAAGATTTCTTTGTTGGGCATATCTTTTAAATACATTCAAGAAGTCTCCACTATGCGAATCCCCAATCATTAGAGTGCTATTATTTTGATTATTATTTACCAGACAAAATTGTGCTATATCTGTAATACAATTGTTTCCATTTTTATCAGGTAAGTGTTGATCCATTTGCAAGTCATAATAAAAATTTTTTGATAAGTGACTGGGAGGCTCTCTATCAAGAAATCCATTAGTTTTGTGGCCAACTATACCAATAATGAAAATTATGATTGCAATTGAACTAATGCTTCTTATCAAGAGTTTATTTGATACTTTATTTTTATCTCTAAATGGTGTTTCTATGATTCGATAACTAAAATATGCTAAGAGAAATGAAATTAGACTTAATAATAAAATTAAAATGATAGATAACTCTTCTGTATATATATATTTAGTAAATGCAAAAATTGGTTGGTGCCATAGGTAAAGGCTATAACTTAATAAGCCAATACCAACCATGTACTTATTTGCAAATACTTTGAAAATAAAAGTATCGTCTTTCATAAATACAATGAGAAGAACAGTACCTATAACTGGTATAAGCGTATAAAAGCTTGGGTGAGGGGTGTGTAAGTCAAAAGTTAGAATTGAGAACAGTATTAATCCGAAACCCGCTAAACTCAAAATCTGATTAATTAAAAGGCTTTTAAAGGGTTTAAAATTTGTTTTATGCAAGATAAAAGCTACAAAAATTCCACAAACTATTTCCCAACCCCTTGTTGGGAGTGAATAAAAGGCCGTTGCTGGATATTTTCCTACAATAAATTGAGCAGATAATAGTCCAATTAAGGCAATAAAACCCAACACCAAGAAAATATTTCTTTTACTAAAATTAAAAATTATTAAACAAATAATGGGAAATAGAATATAGAATTGCTCTTCAATTGAAAGGCTCCAAGTATGGATAAGTGGCTTCAATTCGACTGATGAATCAAAATAACCACTCTTAATCCAAAAGAGAATATTTGATAAAAATATAATTATAGAAACCATACTTTGTGAAAATTCTTTTAAATCACTTGGCAAGAACAGTTTCCATGCAAAAGGAAGGCAAGCTAAAATCATTATAAAAAGAGCAGGTAATATTCTACGAATTCTTCTTAAATAAAAGTTAGAAATTTTGAATTTGTTCTTTGAAAGCTCAGAAATAATAAGCGCCGTAATTAGATATCCACTTATCACAAAGAATATATCTACTCCAACGAATCCACCGCCAAAACTTTGGAGACCTGCATGAAAAAAGATGACTGGAATAATCGCAAAAGCTCTTAAGCCATCAATTTCTTTTCTATATTTCATTTGATGTTAATTTAACTTTAAATAAGGTTTAATCTTTTATTCTATTTTTTTAAAAACACCAATTACACCATTGGAATCTCCGCTGAAGAAAACGGAATGACTCTTAGGATCATAAATTAAATCTCTGATTCTTTCGTTGAGCACAATTTGTTTTTCGGTTTTAAGCTTATTTTTTTGATTAAGAGACATTACAAATAAAGAAAGGCTTGGAATAAAATCTGATGTGGCATATCCCATAGTCCCAAAAATCAGAGCTCTGCTACCTTCAAAGTTTAAAAAATTTTTATCAACTTCAATTATTTGTGAAATCCCCAAAGAAGGTGAAAAATGCATTATGGGTTCAACAAAACCATATTTCCTATGATTTTTGTATAAAGGAGCGGTCTCATATTCTTTCATGGTTCTATTCTCTTTTAATTCTAATTTATTATTGATTAGCTCATAATCACTTCCTCCATAGTGACCACCATATGACGCAATAGGCCATCCATAATTACTAATGCCTTTAGAATTTGGGTTTAGATTATGATTAACCTCATCACCCCCGTTAGGTCCATGCTCAGTAGAAAAAATTTCATTATATTTTTTTGAGTAATGTAACCCCTGCGGATTTCTATGGCCTATTGAGATATATTTAACCTGTTTTGAATTTAAGTTTATTGATAGAATTTTGCCAAAAGGGTTATCCAGCTCCTGAGCTTTTGATCTTGATCTAAATTCTCCTATCGAAAATAAAATTTGATTATTTTTATATAATGAAAGCCTTCCACCAGATTGATGGGCATTAAAATTAGGCATTTCTTTATTAATGCACTGTTCAGGACTATAAAAAATAGAAAAATCTAACTTTTCGTCAATATTAGATTGCAAGATTGATGTATTAAAGCATCCAGGCTTTTTTTCCCTAAGGTAAGAAACAAAAATTTTATTTTTGATAATTAAAATATCTTTTATACCGAACTGCCCTGGTGCAAAAAAGTCAAAATAATCAACAAAATTTGTGATATTTGATTCATAGACGTTCGCTTTAATTGTATTTTTTTTTGATAAAAAATCATTTCTTAATGTTAAAAAAAATAAACCATTTTCCTGAACTATAAATAGTTTGTTGTCTTTGATATCTATATAGGCAGGGCCTAGCTCAGGCACTCTTTTTACTAAAGTTAAGAAATTTGCTTTAAATTTAGATATTTTAAATTTCTGATCTTTTATTTCTACGAATTCTTCAGGTAATTTGGTTAATGTTAAGTTAAGCATCTCTTTATTTAAGTGGGGAATGAAAGCATCTAAGAAAACTTGTTTATTAGCCGCCATTCTGTCTTCAATAATTTTATTTAAGTTATTTTGTGAATAACTTGGGATATATTCTTTTATAAAGGATTTTGAAAATCTATATACTTTTTTTGGAAATGCAGGGGTAACCAGCAATACAAATATAATTGCAAGAATAGCTAAAAACATTGAAACTATCTGATACTTTTTAACTTTTAACATATCTTTTATTAGCGATTAATTTTAGTCATATTACTAGAATTGGTTACATAATATCAGTTCGGTTAGAATAGTTTTACTGTCTCTATAGAATTTTAAATACTTTATATCTAGGATAACTTTGATTATATTCTCTTAAATAATGAAAAATTTTATTCATAAATGCATTATAAGATTTTGCAGAATATTAATTCCGCAGTTTCTCTTAGATTACTTTTTAAGAGTTCTTCTAAATTTAAAGGGCTACAATAATTTTAAAAATTTTAAAGAAAGTGGTGAAAATTTTTTTCTATACAACATTCTTGCTAAGCATAAGCCAGAAATTTGTATAGATATTGGATCCAACATCGGCAACTATTCCAAAGAAATTTTGATTTCTACCAATTCAAAAGTTATATCTTTTGAACCGTTAAAAAAACCTTTTAGCAAACTTAAAGATTTACAAGCGGAATGGGGGGATAGATTATTAGTTGTGAATAAGGGTTTAGGTGCTAACGAATCAAATGAGATAATTTATTTTAATGAAAATTCTTCTTCACACGCATCTTTAGTTGAAGAAGTTAATAAGCTCAGTTATGTATCAAATCAAAACCAGGAGGAAGTAATGGTGACTACATTAGATATCTTTCTGCAGCAAAATCCTCAAAATGAATCCATTGACTATATTAAGATCGACACAGAAGGCTTTGAATATAATGTTTTGCTGGGATGCAAAGAAACCATAAAATTGAAAAGACCTAAATTTATACATATTGAATTTAATTGGCATCAATTAATTAAATCTCAGACATTATATTCTTTTTCATTATTACTTACTGGGTATGATGTATATCAGATGCTTCCAAATAGTTTAGAAAAAAGAGACCCACTTGATCCAATCTCAAATATTTACAGCTACTCAAATTTTGTATTTATTCGCAAAGATCTATCTTTGTAGATTTAGCCCAGATTTAAATTTTGTAAAAAAATCTAACGATTTATAATGTAATATAAAAAATACAATAAATAAGTGTTTCTCTTTAAAAAACTATAAATTAAAATTGAAAACTATCTCTCTTCTAGATACTTCTATAAATAATTATAATCTTGGCAATCAAATTATCATGAGTTCGATTGAGTTAATTATTAATGACCTTTTTGATAATAATTTCATATATAAGATGCAGGCATCTGAACCGTTTGGTAGAACTTCTATTCAAAATTTTAATAAGTCAGATTTTATTTTTTTTGGAGGAACTAATGCATTAACTTCAAATATAAATAAAGAAAAGTACATTGGATTCAGTCTTCATAATTTAATTTATTTTAATCAATTATTATTGCTTGGAGTTGGATGGTGGCAATATCAAAAAAAACCAAATCTTTATACAAAAATCTTTCTAAAGCGCATGCTTCATTCTTCAATGCTTCATTCTGTTAGAGACTCTTACACTAAAAAAAAGCTTGAATCTATCGGTATAGAAAATGTAGTAAATACGTCCTGTCCATCAACTTGGGGCCTTGATCAAAATCATTGTAATCAAATTTCACAATTAAAATCAGATTCTGTTGTATTTACCATTACTGACTATAGTAAGCAAGCTGAAACTGACGCAATGTTTATTAACCAACTTTTAAATAGATACCAAGGAGTCTTTTTTTGGCCCCAGGGTGTTGGCGATTTAGAGTACTTTTCTCGACTTGAAATCCCACTAAGAGATAAGATTAAAGTTTTGCAGCCCAACCTAAAATCTTTTGATTCTCTTATGGAGAATAATAAATTAGATTATATTGGCACTAGACTACATGCTGGTATAAGAGCCCTTCAATATAAAAATAGAGCATTAATTATTGCAATTGATAATAGGGCTCTTGAGATTGCTCATGACATAAATTTGGATATTTCTAAAAGAGGCAATTTAGATCAGATATCATTTTTTATTGAAAATAATGCTTCTTGTTTAATTAAAATTCCTACTTTAGAAATTGATAGATGGAAGAATCAATTTAATTCAGATACCAAAGAAAAAAAATGAAAGTTCTTATTACTGGAGGCGCTGGATATATTGGCAGTCATTGCGCTGTCATGCTTCTTGAAAAGAATTTTGAAGTTGTTTTGTTGGATAATTTATCCAATAGCTTCAGGCGAGCATGCAATCAAATTCAAGAAATAACAAAAAAGAAAATTTCTTTTATTGAAGGAGATATCAATGATAAAAAATTACTTGAAGGAATCTTTATCTCTCATAAAATTGATATTGTGCTCCATTTTGCAGGTCTAAAAGCTGTAAATGAATCAGTAAAAGAGCCTAAAAAATATTATCAAAATAATGTTCAGGGAACTTTGTGTTTAATGGATGTGATGGAAGTATATGGAATTTCTAAGTTAGTCTTCAGTAGTAGCGCAACAGTATATGGAGACCCAGAATATTTACCAATGGATGAAAATCATCCATTAAAGCCTTTGCATCCTTATGGGGAAAATAAAATATTAATAGAAAAAATGTTAAAAGATCAAACAATTAAAAATTCTTCATGGAAAGTATTAAGTTTAAGATATTTTAATCCAATTGGTGCCCATAAGAGTAACCTTATTGGAGAATTTCCATCAGGACATCCAAATAATTTACTCCCATATATTATGCAGGTTGCAGCAGGCAAAAGACCAAGATTAAAAATTTTTGGGAATAATTATTCTACACCTGATGGAACTGGTCTAAGAGACTACATTCATATTGATGATTTAGTTGAGGGTCATATTGCTGCTATAAATTACTTATTTAATATGAAGGAAAATAATAATTTTGATATTTTTAATTTAGGAACTGGTTCGGCATATAGCGTATTGGAAGTTCTTGAATCTTTTGAAAATGTTTCAGGATGCAAAATACCTTATGTTTTTTCTGAAAAAAGAGAGGGAGATATTCAATCATCATATGCAGATGTTTCAAAAGCCAGATCAATATTAAATTGGAAAGCAGTTAAATCCTTAGACGAAATGTGCATGAGCGTATGGCAATACCAAAAAAATATATTTTAAGCTGATGAAGATTTCACATATTAATTTTTCAGATAATATTGGCGGAGCTTCTAAAGCTGCTAAGAGAATTTGCGAAGCTCTTGCCTTTCAAGAGGTTGATGCAAGATTGATTGTTTCAAAAAAAATATTAGATGATCACGAAACAATCCTAATCAGCTCAAAATCACATCAATTATATTCTGCAACGATTAGAAAAATAGAATCAATTTTAGTAAAGAATTTCTTTAACTCTCCGGAATCATCTCTCTCTATCCATCCTTCAAATATTACAAATTCAATTAATAATATTGATTCAGATATTGCCCATTTTCATTGGATTAATGCAGGATTTTTATCGATACGTGATGTTGCTAAAATTAACAAACCCAAAGTTTGGACTTTGCATGACATGTGGCCCTTTTGTGCTACTGAGCATTATTCAGAATCTAACTTTTGGAAACATGGCTACTCTAATTATGATGCAGGATTTATAGAGAAAAAGTTAAACCAGCGTGCATGGAATCAAAAAAATAAACATTGGAAAAAACCTTTTGAAATTGTTGCACCAAGTAAATGGATGGCTAATTGCGCTAAAGATAGTCTCTTGTTTAAATCATGGCCCATAACCGTTATAAAGAATCCAATTGATACAAAAAAATGGTTTCCTTTAGAACAATCCCTTGCAAGAAAAACTTTAGGGTTGCCACCAAATACCCCTCTTATACTTTACGGTTCTGCTCAAGGCACTCAAGATCCTCGTAAAGGATATGAATATTTAAAACAAGCTCTTCGATATCTAAAAAAAGATATTACAAATTTTGGACTTGTAGTATTTGGAAATTCAGAACCTTTGCATGATATAAGCACAAGAGAATTTAAAGTTCATGATATGGGAATGATATCGAATAATGAGACGCTTAGAAGCATTTATCAGTCATGTAATGTATTTGTCCTACCCTCAGTGCAAGACAATCTTCCAAATACTTGCGTTGAGTCTATTGCATGTGGTACCCCCGTTTGCGCATTTAACTCAGGAGGAGTGGAAGACATAGTGATAAATAAGAAAACGGGATTTTTAGCTCGAAAATTAGATTTTATCGATTTAGCAAAGGGAATTAATTGGATTTTAAATGAAGCAGATACAAATAAAATAGGTATGAATTGTCGCAAGCATGCAGTCGATAATTTTTCATACTTAGTTGTTTCAAAACAGTATAAAGATGTTTATGAGAGAGCCCTGTCTGAAAATTAATTGTGTTACAACACTTATGAACTTGTAATTTATTTAATCCTCGAACTTTTTTAGTTTAAAATGAGTTGCATGGAAAATTTTCAATATTTAATAGATAAAATTCAGAATTCAAAAATTATTGAAAGTCCTTACCCACACATATATATAGAAAATTTTTTTGATGAAGAAGATTTTTCTAAGATAATTAATTCTCATGGGGTGAATACAAAAAATTATAAAAATAATGATGAATTATTTGAATCGTTATTTAGTTTTGGATATAAAACTATAGATTTTCCTGGGTGTATTAATAACGTTAATGATTACAATGCCTGGCATAGCAAAAAACAGACATCTAAAAAATTACATAGTGCTTGTGAAGGCTTTGGTATGACTTTAAGGCTTATGGAGCCAAACTCCCCAATCCTAAAGAATTTAAAAATTTTTATTGAATCTAAAGATTTTAAAAATGCATTGGCGTCAAAATTTAATATTGATGCTGATAGCGTCTATTCAGATAACGGGTTGCAGAAGTATCTTGATGGATATGAGATTAGCCCTCATCCTGATATCAGAAAAAAAGCATTAACATATATGATAAATATTAATCCACATTCTAATTCTGAGGATCTCGATCATCACACTCATTATTTGCAATTAAAAAAAGAGTATAAGTACATACAAGAATTTTGGAAATCAAATTTTCAATATGACAGATGCTGGGTTCCATGGGATTGGGCAGAAACAGTTTTTGTTCAAAGCAAGAATAATTCTCTTGTGATGTTTTCTCCTACAAACGAGACCATTCATGCTGTTAAAGCCTCATACAATCACCTGTTGAGCCAAAGAACTCAATTATATGGAAATCTATGGTTTAACAAATTTCCGGATACAAAAGAATTAAATTGGGAAGACATGGTTATTTCTTCCTCGCTACACCTTAATCAAAACAATTCTCTAAATTCAATAATTAAGAAAGTTCCACTAAAAATTAAAAATTTTGTAAAAAGATTTTATAATTCTGATGATAAGGAAAATTATTCTTCTGTAAGAAATTATAAAAAAAAATAATTTTATAAAATGAATGTCACTGATGCAGTAAACTCTAGAGCTTCAATAAGATCTTTTAAAAATATCCCGGTAAAAAATTCATTAATAAAAGAGCTTTTGCAAAAAGCATCACGTGCGCCTTCTGGAGGCAATCTTCAGCCTTGGAAAATTTTTGTCATTAACAATGAATCTATGACAGAGTTCTTAGAGTTTCAAGAAAATTGGTCCCAACCTGAAACTCCATCATATGAAATTTATCCATCACCACTCAAAGAGCCATATAGATCATATAGATATGACCTTGGTGAACAGATGTATGATCTTGTTGGAATTTCAAGAGATGATAAGGAAGGAAGAATTGCGCAAGTTTTAGAAAATTTTAATTTTTTTGGTGCTCCTTGCGCATTTTTTTGTTACATAGATAAAGATATGGGCCCTCCACAATGGTCAGATTTAGGAATGTTCCTCCAAACTTTTATGTTGCTAGCAAAGGAGGCTGGTTTAGATACTTGTGCTCAGGAATCATGGTCTATGAAACAACAGAGTGTTAGTTCTTTTGTTGGTTCTCACTCAGAAGATATTTTATTTTGTGGAATGTCAATTGGTTACATGAATCCTAATGCAGAAATTAATAAACTTAAATCAGAAAGGTCGCCAATAGATAATTGGGCAACTTTTTTATAAGAAAATTAAAAAAATCTTTGATTAAGTGATGAATTCCAAAAAATTTAAAGAATTATTTATGAACCTAGCAATAGAAGAGGCCAAGAAAGCATATCAAAAAGATGAGGTTCCAGTTGGGGCAATTATTATTCAAGATGGAGCAATAATTGGAAAAGGGCACAATCAAGTATTAGAAAAGAATTCAGTTATAAGTCATGCTGAAATTAATGCTATTAATGAAGCAAGCAAAACTATCAAAAACCATAGATTGATTGATTGTGATTTATATGTAACTCTTGAGCCATGTCATATGTGCGCTAAAGCAATTGTTGATGCACGAATTAAATCTTTATATTTCGGAGCAAAAGAACCAAAAACAGGTTCTATCGAATCAATTGATCAATTCTTAAACATGGATCACCTTAATCATAAAGTAGATTTTAGTGGAGGCTATATGGAAAAAGAATCTTCCAAGCTTCTTAAGGATTTTTTTCAATCAAAAAGGACCTAAATCTAGATATATACAAAAATAATAGTAAAAAAACTCTCTAAAAATTTTTATTTTAATGTA
>CAYUHD010000034.1:0-15372 GCA_964444385.1 uncultured Gammaproteobacteria bacterium | reverse complement strand
CAAATCGATTTGAGTAAAATCAAATTCTTTTAATCGTAAAGGGGATGAACCGAAATCCCTATGACATCAGGATCAATGGTATCTCTTAAATGTATAAGCTGATGAGGGCGAGCCCTGATACTATTAATATTAAAGGATACTATTTTCATTTTTTAAGCTGCTTTAGTTAACAAAAAATTTCTATCAATTAGCAAATAATCACTAAGGATTTCGGCTCCTTCTTTTAAAAGATAGTCATTTTCATAATCGATTTCAACATCTATTTCTTCCTTGGCATCATTAAATTCCTCTATTGCTTCGTAACTATCAAATAGTTCTAGGTTAAGCCCAGTTCGTCTTTTATTTTCTGTATTCAAGGCCCATTCTTGCCTTTCTTTTTTTTCTTGTTTTCTATTATTAATGTTAAGAGACACAGTATTTTTATCTTTTTGAGCCTCATATCTTTCCCTTATATTTAAGATATATTTCAAATTAGGGTTATGCTTAGTTCTTTCTAGATGTGCGTCTTTTAATTGAGAAATTAAATGTGATCTCATTAAGAATTTTTGAAAACGTATTGGCTTAATCTCATCCCAAGGAAGAGCAGCATCAAGCGAGCTTTCACCAATTTCTTCAATATCCCAAGTAGAAGGAAGAGTAATATCTGGATGAATGCCTTCATTTTGCATGCCTGATCCAGTAATTCTGTAAAACTTTGATCCAGTAATTTTTATTTGTCCCGAACTCAAGTTATCTAATTTTTGCACAGTGCCTTTTCCAAAAGTCCTATGTCCAATAATTATTCCTCTTTGATAATCTTGGATAGCACCAGCAAAAATCTCTGATGCGGATGCAGAATATCTATCTACCATTACAGCCATTGGTTTTTTCCAAGCTTCTTTGGCTCTAGCATCTCCCCAAGGCCTCACCTTCCCATTGCTTTCTTTAACTTGAAGAGTTGCTCCTGAGGCCACAAATAGTCCGGTTAATTTATTTGCCTCATATAGAGATCCTCCAGAATTACCCCTAAGATCTATAATGACCCCGTCAACTTCCTGGGAATTAAATTCTCTAAGAATATTTTTTACATCTTCTGAGCTACTCCTAAAATTGGGATCTCTGTGCTTCCATGCATTGAAATCAATATAAAATGTAGGTAAATTTATGATGCCAATTTTAATTTTTTTAGTATTTTTTTCTACTTCAACAATCCTAGATTTTGCTGCCTGCTCTTCAAGTTTTACTTCTTCGCGAGTTATTGTTACAAACTTTCTTTCACTGTAATCTTCTGTTTTCGCTGGAATTAATTCTAATTCAACTTTTGTACCAGCCTTTCCTCGAATTAATTGAACCACTTCATCAATCCTCCATCCAACCACATCAACAGAAGGTGAGTTTGATTCTTCAATTTGGTTAATTTTAACTATCTTATCGTCAGGGTTAATTTTTCCAGTTTTTTCAGCTGGACCTCCAGGAACAACGCTAACTATTACAGGATAATCATCTTCTGTTGTTAATAATGCACCGATGCCTTCAAGCTTCAAACTCATAGTCATTTCAAAATCTTCTGCTGATTTTGGTGAAAAGTATGAAGAGTGAGGATCAAATATAGATGCTAGGTTATTCATTGAAATAGAAAATACATCCTCTTCTTTTCTTTGAGATATTCTTTTGAGTCTATTTTTATATCTCTTTTCAATAGTTTCGGTTGCTTCATCAAGACTTTTATCAGCAAGCATCGAAGTTAATACATCATTCTTTGCTAATTTTTTCCAAGTTTGCTTGAGAGCATATATATTTTTATGCCAGACCTTTTGCTCATCATTGATCAAGATTTTTTCGTTTTTTGTGAAATCAAATGTTTTCTTTTTGATCTCTTTTATCTGAAAATTTGTTACTTCAATCAATCTATTAAAATATAGATTAATTAATTTATAGTTAGCTTTTAAATTTATAGCGCAAGTTGAAGTTTTATCCCAATTCTTAAATTTTGAAAAATTATCAAATCTTTCAAATTTTTTTCTAAATGAATCGATCTCATATTTGTTAAAGTAAATTTTTTGAGAATCTAGCCGATCTACTAGTGCATCGAAAGTCTTTGAATTAATAGTGCTAAGATTTTTTTCTTTAAAGAAATGTTCATTGCTGATTTTAAGAAAAATTTCTTGGCATAGAAGATCTTTTTCTTCTGACACTGATAAATTAATTTTTGCTTCCGCAAGAAAGCTAAGCAAAATTATTAATATAAAGCTGATAGCTTTTTTCTGTTTGTACAAGATAATTAACTTACAATATTTATTAACGATGAATGCTAACTATATAGAATTTTACTTTGACTGTTCAAGCCCCTGGACATATTTAGCATTTACTGAAATTTTACCATTATCTATAAGACAAGATATAGAAATTGCTTGGAAACCAGTACTTGTAGGGGGCGTTTTTAACTCAGTTAATAAAGATGTTTATGAGTTTAGAAAGAAACCTAATCCCCTAAAGCTATCCTACTCAAATGATGATTTGAATTTATGGTCAAAGGTAAGAGAAGTTAACATAAGTTTCCCTAAAGTATTCCCAGTAAATTCTGTTAAAGCCATGCGTGGATGCTTGTTTGCTGACAAAGAAAATAAATTGGTCGAGTTTGCAAATAATATCTTTCAATCCTATTGGGATGAGGGGGTAGATATTAGTCAGGAAGACTTGTTATTAGGCATCGTTAAAAATTCAAACTTAAATCCTGAAGAATTTACAAAATTTATCGCCTCTAAAGAGGCTAAAGATCTTCTTATCGAAAACACCGAAGAATTAATTAAGCGAGGAGGGTTTGGATCACCCACATTTTTTTATAAAGATAAAATGTTTTTTGGCAATGATCGTTTACATCTATTTGAAGAGGCGCTTAAAAAAAATTTAATTTAAATTTGTGCCTGATATGCGTCTTCCCTAACAAGTTCCGGGCTACCCAGTAACTGACGATTTAATCCAATTCTTTTGAACCAGTAATGTAATCCAAGCAAGTCTGTGAAGCCCATGCCTCCATGAACTTCCGTAGCTTTCTTTGCAATACCTTTGCTCATTTCAGATACATGCGCTTTTGCATGACAGGCCATTAATCTTGCCTCGCCAGGAGAATGAGCGTGACAATGGGCTGCATGCCAAACTAAAGCGTAGCAAGGCTCTAAGTCAGCAGCCATCTCGGCGCACATATGTTTTACAGCTTGAAATGAACCTATTGCTCTTCCAAATTGTTTGCGTTCCTTAGCATAATCAACAGCCTTATCTATCATGGTTTGAGATGCTCCAAGAGAATCGGCAGCAAGCATAATTCTTCCAGCATCAATTGTTTTATTGATTGGATCAGTAGAATCTGAAGAATGTTCTAGCAATTCTCCTTTTGCGTTATTACAGATTACTTCAGAATAATGCCTAGTTTTATCAACGGTTGTTAATTGCACTATTTCAATGTTTGAAGATTTTGCATCCGCTACAAATATTTGACCCTTTTCATCAGCTAGTAATAAATGAGTAGCATTTTCAGTATCAAGTGCAAACATTGACCTTCCATTTAGCTTGCCATCAGAAAAAGTTATTCCAGTATCATTTCTTTTGCCGACAAATTCACTAAATCCAACTCCAAATCGATATTTATTAATATTAATTTTTGATAAGTAGCTTTCTTTTTGCTCCTCACTTCCGGCATGCATTAAGGCAGTTGGCGCCATAACATATGGCGCAACAAATGGAGTGGGGCCCACCCCACCTCCCAATGCTTCTGAAACCACTGCTGCAAAGAGTAAATCTAGGCCTAAACCTCCAAATTCTTCAGGAATTAAGAGCCCATTTACTCCTAAATTAAGAAGACCTTGATGGATATCATCGGAGATATTTTTTTCATCACCATTGGCAATGTGTTTAATGTTATCTATCGTCGCATGCTCTTCTAGATATTTTTTTACATTGTCTTTAAAAAAAGATTGTTCTTCTGATAAACCAAAATACACTTTATGCTCCCTCTACTTTTGGTTCTTTGGGCATTCCAAGGCCTCTTTCTGCAATAATATTCTTTTGAATTTGACTAGTACCTCCGCCAATAATTAAACCTAGAAAGTACATATATATAAATTGCCATGTACCGTCATTTCTAAGATGAGGACTTTGTTCATACAATGTTCCAATCTCGCCCATTACATCAATTGCAAGACCTTCTAACTCATGTCTAAGTTCTGTTCCTATTAGTTTTTGAATCATCTTGCCTATTTTGACATCAACCCCAGGATTAAGCTTGGCTGATAATAATCTTAATGCGTGGGATTGTTGAGCTAAAACCTTACCTTGAATTTGCATTAATCTATCTCTATAAATTGGATGCTCTATTAATGGTTTTCCATCCAATGTTTCTTTTTTCATCAAATGCATCAACATATTAACTCTATTCATAGTGGCATCTGGTGGAGCAAGAGAGCCTCTTTCATGACCAAGTGTTGCATTTGCAACAGCCCAGCCTTCACCTCTTTTTCCAACAATATTAGTTGCAGGAATTTTTACATCTGTAAAAAATACTTCGTTAAATCCTGCGTTCAAAGTCATATCTACCAGAGGTCTAATTTCAATGCCTGGAGCATCCATTGGAATTAATAAATAGCTTATTCCAGCATGTTTCGGAGCATTTGGCTCGGTTCTTACAAGACAAAAACACATTTGTGAATATTGAGCAGTACTTGTCCATATTTTTTGACCATTGATTACCCATTCATCACCAATCAATTCGCCTTTAGTTTGAAGACTAGCTAGATCACTTCCTGCGTTTGGTTCTGAGTAACCTTGACACCAAATCATTTCTCCATGAAGTGTAGGTTTTATGTAAGCTTGTTTTTGTTCCTTGGTACCCATCTCTAATAATGTAGGAACCAACATATCAATCCCTTGACCACCCATGGGTGTAGGAGTTTTTGCTTTTGAGAATTCTGCAGCAATGATTCTATTTTTAAGAATATCAGTCTCTCCGCCATAACCTCCATATTCTTTAGGAACCGCACGAGCGAAATATCCATTCTCGATAAGAATTTTTTGCCAGTCAGATCTAGACATTACTGGTCCGCCGGAACCTTCAGAAGCTTCTAGTGATGTTTTTGAGCCATCGGTAAAAGTTAGCCCTGCATATTTTTTACAAAAATCCTGAACTTCTTTTGTAAAGTCTTGATAATCTGGTCCATATTCTAAATCCATAATTTTTCCTTACTTATTTCCAATTAGGTTTTCTTTTTTCTAAAAATGCTGCGATACCTTCTTTTGCATCTTTACCCTCAAAACATTTGGCAATTTGTTTTTGCAGGTAGGGTAGAGCCTCATCAAATTCTAAGGCATCTTGTTTTTCATATGCTTCCAAGCCAAATTGCATTGTTCCTGGCGCTAAACTTGCTAGTTCATTAGCCAGTTGACTGACTTTATCATCAAGTTGATCAGCTGAAACGGATTCATTTATCAGCCCCCATACTTCAGCTTTAGTAGCATCAATGGGCTGACCTCGCATTATAAAATCAAGCCCAGCTCTTTTGGGCATAACTCTAAATAATCCAGCCATCACCATAAAAGGCCATAGCCCTCTATGGATTTCAGGAGCAGAAAATTTAGCTGTATCAACGGCTATCGCATGGGTTGCGTTGGTTACCATCAATAATGCACCTGCTAAGACAGACCCTTGAATTTTACATATTACTGGCTTGTATAATCTCCTAAGAGAAAAGCTTATATCATCTGTACCTTCTATTTTTGGGACATTTGATTTTTCTTTTGCTCTGCGAAGATCAGCTCCAGCACAAAAAATATCTCCTTCTGCATCTATAACAACCACCCTAATTTCTCTTTCTTGTTTTGCGTAAGCTAGAGCATAATTAAGTTCATTCATCATCACATTATTCAGAGCATTTTTTTTCTCAGGTCTATTCAATGTGATAGTTAAAATATTATTTTGAATATTAATTTTAGTGGCTTGAAAATCCAAGCCCTCTAATGAAAGTTTTCCTATGTTCATATGTTTTCCTTAAATAATGATTTGGGGATATCTGCATACTTGGCTCTCAAGTACTCCCCAAGTGATTTAGCTTGACCATCTTTCCTAGAATTAGAGGAAACCCCATCTTCCAAGATGCCGTGTATATAGAAATTTAGCGAAAGAATATTTGGAAGCTCATACCTATCTATTTCAAATTCTCTAATATCAGGCATTAACTCTTTTATTTTTTCTATAGTTAGAAAGTCATTTAAAAATGAAAATGCATTTTCATTTTTTGCCCAAACACCGATATTTGCACAACCACCTTTGTCACCTGATCTAGCTCCAAAAAGTTCACCTAAGGGCTTGGCAACTCTTTCACCAGATGGAGGAGGTGGGATTTCTACTGGTTGTTTTTGATAATAACTTTCCTCTAAATTCATCTGATTAGTTGGTAGTATCTCAATTTCTTTGCCATCAATATGAACAGTTTCCTTGATATGCTTACTATCTATTAAAGCAGGCCAGTAAACTAAAACAGCCCCTCCAGATCTCACTCCGCCTCCTGTAAAAAATCCAGGGTAGTTTGCTAAAGCGAGTTCTATCATTTTTGCCGTAAACATCCTTCCAACTAAATCAGGATCTTTTGATTTTACTGAAATTCTAAGAGAAGCCATGGCTTCTTCATTAGAGTTTGGATTTTTTTTGTCAGTTCTATCTAATAGTATTGAAACTTCATCAAATTGCTCCTTTCCACCAACCGAGTTGAATAATGCATCTGTAATGATTTGAGCTTTTTCTTCAATATCTATACCGGTCAGAATAAATTCCATTCCATTTCTGTATCCTCCTGCAAGATTAATACAGACTTTATGAGTGCTGGTTGGCGAGCTTCCTCTGCAACCTGATACATAAACTCTATCTGGAGATATCTCCTCAATACTCAAGGTATCAAAATGTGCTATTACATCTGGATTTAAGTAAGCCGGAGAGCTGATTTCATATAAAAGCTGCGCAGTTACAGTTCCAGTGGATACCAAACCCCCAGTACCTGGATGCTTTGTAATGTAAAAACTCCCATCTTCTTTAATTTCAGCAATTGGGTAGCCAACATTATCAAAACTTGGAATTTCTTTGAAAAAAGAATAGTTACCACCGGTTGCCTGGCAGCCACACTCAATAATATGACCTGCTGCTAAAGCACCAGCTAATGCATCATAATCATCTCTCTTCCAATTAAATTTCCAAGCCGCTGGACCAATTACCACGGCAGCATCAGTCACTCTTGGGCATACAACTATATCAGCGCCTTCATCTAAGGCCTCTTTAATTCCCCATGCACCAAGATAAGCATTTGCTGTAAGCGTTTGGCATTCTGATTCATCAATAGGTATATTTTTATCAATGTTTAAAAATGACTCACCTTCTTTCTTCAGAGAGTCCATTCTTGGCATCAAATCATCGCCACTTATGTAAGCTACTTTCAATGAAATATCGAGTTCTTTTAGAATCTTTTCTATTTCATTAGCCATTGATGAGGGGTTCAAGCCGCCTGCATTTGTAACAATCTTTATATTTTTTTCTTTACAAGTATTAGCGACAGCTTTGACCTGCTTGAGAAAGGTTCCAACATAACCCTTATCTTCTCCTCGCTGTATTCTTTGGTTGAAAAGAATTGTCATGGTTAGCTCTGCTAGATAGTCTCCAGTTAGAACATCTATAGGCCCACCATCCACCATATCTTTGGCTGCAGATAACTTATCTCCATAGTAACCGCTACAATTTGCAATTTTAATTATTTCTTCGCTCAAGAGTTCTCCACTTTAATACCATCTACGATGATTTTTGTTAAAAAGTTACTAGTTTCTTCTGGAGTTTGTTTTAAATCTTTTAAAAGTTTTTTAGATTGAAAATATCTACCAAGACCCCCTAACAGCAACGCGGTTGCTTGAGTATCTATATCTCTTATTTCATCCTTCATTTTTGCTTCATCTAATAGGGTTTTAATTAAATCAGTAATATATTGTTCGTGATAGTCGACCATTGGCTTAGAAGAATTTAAGCTACTAAGAGATAAGGTAAATCTTTCAAATCTAGGACCTACTGCTTGGTTAGCAACAGCTAGGAAGCTTTCTAATTTTTGGATTGGAGATGAGCGCTCATTCATTGCATCTATTGCAATTTTTCCGTGCTTTTTTAATACCCTATCAACCGTCGTGACTATAAGCTCTTCTTTGCTCGGAGCAATTTCATATAAGGTTCTCAGTGATATTTTTAATTTTTTTGCAAGATCAGACATGGTTGAAAAGGATTCTCCATGATCTAGCATTCTTTCAAGCTCATCCATAACCTCGAGATGTCGTTTTCCAAGATGCGGAGATTTTTTTGTAAGAGCTGCTTGGGATTTCATATTATTTTTTAAGAACGAGAAGAGTGGCACCATTATCAACTTGATCATTGAGACGAACCATTACTTTAGACACTGTGCCTGTTTCGGTTGCTTTGATTGTATGCTCCATCTTCATAGCTTCAATAATAATTAAAGCATCTCCAGTTTTTACCTTATTTCCTTTTTTAACTTTTACATCTATAACTTTTCCAGGCATTGGTGCGATCAAACCTCCTTCGGGTACCTCATTACCAGGCTCCACAAATCTAGGCAGTATTTTTGTATCCAAATTACCAAAAGGCATATTGATTAAAATTCTATCTTTTGCTTGGGTCACTTGAGAAAAAAATCTATGAGAATCTATTGCTAGATCAATACCTGAACTGTCGCAATTATAAATTTCACAGGAGGAACCCATAATAGAGTACAAATTATTTTTATTTAATTTATAAGTTACCTCGAGTTCATTTTCCTGAATAAGTAATTTAACCCTCTGGAGAGGTATTCTTCCATTGGTCCAATTAGCAGGCATAAATCCAGTAACTTGATCAGAAGCTCTATTCTGTCTTGCTATCCATAAAGCAATTGCTATTGATGCATGATGCAGTTCGCTTTCAGATAAATTCTTTTTAGCATCCAGGGTTTCACGCTCAATAAAATCTGTTGTTGTATTTCCTTTCAAAAAGCTCTTATTTCTTAAGCAAGAAATTAGAAATTGACGATTTGTTGTCACGCCTCCAATATGAGCTTTTTCAAGACCACGAGCCAATTTGTTGGCAGCATCAATTCTATTAGGCGCCCAAGAAATTACCTTTGATAACATTGGGTCAAAATCAGTACCAATAATATTGCCTTCTTCTACACCTGAATCCCATCTTACTTCAGAGGCTAGGGTAGTATCGTAAGCATGCAAAGTTCCTATTTCAGGAAGAAAGTTATTTCCTGGATCTTCTGCATATAACCTAGCTTCAATTGCGTGCCCATGCCAATCAATATCATCTTGAGTGAATTCTAGTTCATCTCCTCTTGCGATCTTTATTTGTTCAGCAACTAAATCTATTCCTGTAACTTCTTCTGTGACAGGATGTTCAACCTGGAGTCGAGTATTCACCTCTAAAAACCAAAATTCATCAGTTTTGTCATCAAATAAAAACTCGACAGTACCAGCAGAGTAGTATTTAATTTTTTTTGCTAATTTAACTGCGGCTTGACCTATTTCTTCTCGCATAAATGGATCAATTCTTGGCGAAGGTGACTCCTCAATAATTTTTTGATGCCTTCTTTGAATAGAGCATTCACGCTCTCCCAAGTGAACAATATTGCCATGTTCATCGCCTAAAATTTGGATTTCAATGTGGCGAGATTTTTCCACATATCTCTCTATAAAAATTCTGTCATCACCAAAAGCTGAGAGAGCTTCTCTTTTTGCGCTGACAATTGATTCTTTTAAATCAGTTTGTTTTTTTACAATTCGCATACCCTTTCCACCACCGCCAGCAGCAGCTTTTAGCAAAAGAGGATATCCAATATTTTTTGCATCTTTTGTATCTGAGGTCATTGGCAGCGAAGGAACTCCAGATTTTTCTGCAAGTTCTTTAGCTTTCAACTTATCCCCCATTATCTTAATTACATGCGGAGATGGTCCAATCCAAATCAATTTATTGCTCTTAACTTTTCTTGCAAAGGTAGCATTTTCTGATAGAAAGCCATATCCTGGATGTATAGCTTGAGCACAAGTTTGTTTTGCAGCATCAATAATTGCAGAACCATCCATATAGCTTGAAGATAGCCTTATTGCCTCATCAGCCATTTTGACAAATGGAGCATCTCTATCAGCGTCAACAAAGACAGCTATGCATTTAATACCCATATATTGGGCTGTTTGTATAATACGACAAGCAATTTCTCCTCGATTTGCAACAAGAATTGAATCAAATCTCATAATCTAAATACTCCATATTCTGTTGCGCCATCAATTGAAGAGTTGCATACAATTGAAAGACAAAATCCTATTACACTTCTTGTATCTCTAGGGTCTATTATTCCATCGTCCGTAATCATGCTGCTTGCAACTAGTCCATCAGACATTTGCTCGGCAGCTTGCTCAACGGATTGAACAATTTGAGAATCAAGTTTTTCATCAAATTTTTCACCTTTCCTAGCAGATTGAGCTCTTCTAACAATGGACATTACCCCTGCAATTTGTTTTGACCCCATAACAGCAATTTTTGCTGTTGGCCAAAGGAATGTAAATCGATTGTTATATGCTCTTCCTGACATAGCATAAGTTCCTGCTCCAAATGATGCCCCAATAATAATTGTTATATGGGGAACATTGGAGTTAGAGACAGCATTGATAAGTTGTGAACCTTTTTTAATAATTGCCTGTCTTTCAAAATCTTTTCCAACTAAAAATCCAGTAACATTTTGAAGAAAAATTAAGGGTATATTTCTCTTGTTACATAGTTGGATAAAGCTGGCTGCTTTTTCTGAACTTTCTGGATAAATAGGACCATTATTACCTAAGATCCCTACAGGATAACCATGGAGCATTGACCACCCACATATCATTGTTTTGCCATAAAGTGGTTTAAATTCTTCAAACCTCGATCCATCAACGATCCGTCCTATCACCTCTTTTATATCGAGCGGACTTTTTAGATCTTCATCAACAAGACCAAGCAAATCTTCTTGCGACAAGGTAGGACTATCAGCATTAGGAAGAGGAGATGGACCTTCTTTTTGCCAATGCAAATGAGAGACTACATTTCTACATAACCTAAGAGCATCCATTTCACTTTCAGCCAGATAATCTGATAAACCTGAAACCTCAGAATGCATTTTTGCACCACCCAGGGTTTCATCATCAGATACTTCTCCAGTTGCCATTTTTACTAAAGGAGGCCCCGCTAAAAAGACTTTAGCTTGGTCTTTAACAAAGATGTTGTAATCTGACATTCCTGGCTGATAAGCGCCACCAGCAGTTGAGGATCCAAAAACAATTGAAATAACTGGAATACGCATTTTAGAAAGTTCTGTTAGATCATAAAAATATCTTCCAGTTGCTGCAAAATGAGTATGACCTACGGTTGGCGCAATAGGCGGTTGATCTCCTTTTTTGCCTGTACCCATTCTAAGATCGCCACCAGCTGATTCAACAAAATTAATGTAGGGTAGACGATTATCTCGAGCAATTTCCATGGCTCTATTCCATTTTTCTCCAACATAAACTGTCATAGCGCCTGCTAAAACTGAAGGGTCATTAGCAAAAATTACACACTCTGTACCTGCTACAATTCCAATTCCTGATACGCATCCACCGCCAACTGTAAAGTCAGTTCCATAAGCAGCAAATGGCGCAATTTCTAGAAAGGGCGTATCAGGATCTAACAGGTTAAAGACTCTTTCCCTTACAGGCATCTTTCCTCGCTTAGCGAGTCTTTCATGATGATAGGCTCCACCTCCAAGCTCAGCTTTATCGAGAAGCTCATCAAGAAAATTAATTTTTTTTAACATTACATTCTTGTTATGAATAAATTCATCAGAATTAATATTTATATTTGTTCTTACTTCAGGAGCTATATTTTTTCTAGGCATTTCTTTTTCATAAAATTGAGTGGTAATATAATATACAAATAATTACCATTTTTGACATTTAATTTAAAAAATATGGAATATTTTGTTTTTTAGGAAAAATAATGAGTATAAAAATATATAGCTGTAATGATTCAAGAGGCCTTAGACCTATGTGGACTGCAGAAGAAATGGGATTAAGTTATGAGTCAGAAATGATGCCATTTCCACCAAGGTTTTTACATAAAGAGTATATGGATGTAAATATTCTTGGCACCGTTCCATATTTAATTGATGGAGAGGTAGAAATGACAGAATCAGTCGCCATGTGCCAATATTTAGTTGAAAAATATGGCCCTACAGACTTAAAAGTTAGCACTGATGAGTCCGATTATCATCATTATTTAAATTGGCTGGCCCACTCAGATGCAACTTTAACTTTCCCCCAAACGGTTGTCTTAAGATATTCCCTCCAAGAGGTTGGTGTTGCAGATAAAGCGGCAGAGGGATATAGAAGATGGTTTGTTGCAAGATTGAAGTTGCTAGAGCAATCATTAGAATCAAGAGAGTATTTATGCTCAGATAGATTTACTATTGCAGATATTTGCGTAAGTTATGCAATCTATTTAGCTAAAACACTTCAAATAGAAGAAGCATTTAAACCTAATATTAAACGCTGGACAGATATGTTGTTTGAAAGGCCTTGCTTTCAGAGAGCTATATTAATAAGGCATCCTTCAGAAATTATTGGTCCACCAGAATGATAATTAAATAGATACAAAAACACTTCAAATAGAGGAAGCCTTTAAACCCAATATTAAAAGATGGACAGATATATTGTTCAATAGACCTGCATTTAAGAAAGCTATAGGACAAAGATATGTTACACCAGCTAGGCGGAAGTATTTATGATCTTTTCTGTATTTTTGTTCCAAAGAGCAAGTGAAATCACTATCCAGAAGATAATTGAATGCTGTGCATCCCAGATAATTGCCTCGCAAAAAAATACAATAGCTAACGATGGAAAGAAGACTTGATTTTTTATTCCGTATTTAAAGTTAAGATATGAAGATTTAATAATTCTAATATAGACTAAAGTAGCAAAAATAACCCCTCCCAAAAAAATCAGCGAAGCTAATAAAAAATGTGGTTCATATCCCCCTGTATAATTCTGAAACCCATCCATGCTAGTGCTTAATTCCTTTGAGTATATAAAGTAATTCCAGCTTTCTGTTTTTAACCAAGAAAATAGACTTAGATACCAGTCAAAGTCATAGGCCTGTAAAACTAGCTCTCTAAAATATTTTTCTGATAAAACGATCTCTCCAGCTTTGATAAATACTACATGAGAAAAGAACAGGTAGGCAAGAGAAGAGATTACAACTAGAGCTTTGGTTAAAAGAATATTTTTTGAACTAAATAATTTTATAATTAAACTTATTAAAAAAAATAGAAGTACAATCTTGGCCCCTGTAAAAAATAACGCGGTCCAGAATATGAGGCTATAAAAAAATTCTATTCTTCTAGAAAAACTAAGAAACCTAATTGAACCAAGACCAGCAATAATTATATAGGCTGTTTGATTGTAGCTCTCTTGAAAACCTCCAATATGAAAGGGAAATATTTGTACAGCTGATGGAGTATCTTTAATTTCATACAAGTAAGTAGTGTTAGAAAAAAAATACTCAATAACTCCAATAAATATTCCTGAGACAGCTAAAGAGGAACAAATCAAGACTCCATATAAAATACTTTTGAAGGATTTTTTGTTTCTTGGGAACAAAGATGAACATCTTAGCAATGCATATATGGCTAGAAAGCTTAATACATCGACATTAAAATTTTCTAAGCTCATATTTGAAATTAGAAAAAAGAATAAACTCCCATAAATATATGTATCGAGAACCTTGATATTATTGGATATTAAATATTTTGCGTATTCTAAAATTGAGGGTATTTTCATCACCATGAGTGCTAAAAAATTAAGATATATAAAATTATTTACATTAAAGCCTAGATTTATAAACAACCACGATTTGGACGTTGTTAAGAATATAAGAAGAGACCAAAGGAATATTTCAGCGCTTAAATACGGATCTTTTTTTAGTATTAGCACACTTTAAAGTAATTATTTCTGTGACAATTTACTCGATAAAGCTTGTTAATCTCTCATAGGCTTCAATAAAATCTTCTTTAAATTCCTGAACTACATCGCTTGCAGAAATAGTTTGATTCATTAATCCAACGCCTTGACCAACCCAGTATGTTGAAAGATCTTTTGCACCTTCATGCCCGCCTTCTGCTAATTTATTAACTTTTGCTAAAGCTGGTTCAGCTACCATAGGCTGCAGTGGTAATGGGAGTGGATCAGGAGCTCCGTCTGCTTCCCATGCTTTTGTCCATGCAGAAACAAGCTGTCTAGAATGCTTTCCTGTTCTGCTTCTTGATCTTATTGTTTGACTTGAAGTTGCAGCAACCATTTTTTCTTTAATTACTGGTGGCACCTCAGATTCAGCTGTAGTCAACCAAACCGATCCACACCATGCACCTGAGGCACCCATGCTCATAGCAGCAGCCATTTGTCTTCCAGTTGCAATTCCTCCTGCAGCGAGTATTGGGACATCACCATATGGTTGTATAGCTTTATGAACCTCAGGGATTAAGACCATGGTAGAAACACTTCCACAATGACCACCTGCCTCAGTTCCCGATACAACTAAGATATCAACCCCTGCCTTAACTTGATTGATAGCATGCTGTGCAGTACCTAGCAGGGCAGCAAGTTTTACATTATTTTCTTTTCCCATTTGAACCATCCAATCAGGTGGAACGCCCAATGCATTTGCTATTATTTTTATAGGGTGGCTAAATGCTACATCAAGTAGGGCCTTCGCTCCATCTGCCTTAGTGTTTTCAGCCATGTAAGTTGCTGCCGTTTTGATAGTCCTTAATTCAGTTGCTTCAATATCATGTTTTTCAAGAATATCTGCTCTGAAATCCGCATATTCTTGTGGAATCATAGATGTTAACTTTTCAGCATCAAATTTTTGATTTTGGTCAGCCATTTTATTCGGGATTAGAACATCAACTCCATATGGGAGCCCATCAATATGATCATCAATCCACTTGAGCTCTTCTTCTAATTGTTCGGGAGTCATTCCAACAGCTCCCAGAACCCCGCACCCACCAGCTTTTGAAACCGCAACAACAACATCCCTGCAATGCGTAAATGCAACCAGAGGAAATTCAATATCAAGAAGTTCACATATTTTTGAGTTCATTGTTTTGTCCTTTGGTTAATAAATTCATTATTATGTTATCACCCAGGATACACAAAATGGAATACATCTAGCATAATCATTCTTCTACGGAAAATTAATAAATATGCAAAAAATTAAAATTGACTGCTCGATGATTACTCGAGATCCAGCTGAAGCAACTA
>CAYUHD010000033.1:0-15446 GCA_964444385.1 uncultured Gammaproteobacteria bacterium | reverse complement strand
AGTCAAGGATCTTTTCAATTGTCTCACCTGCCAGATCCTGCTCTCCTAATAAAGTACTTTGTTCTAGTTTCAGATCAGATATCTCAAGGTTTGCATAATTACGAGAATCAGCTGTTGATATTTTAGATATATTTAAGCCTTTAGCATCTTTGTTTGCAGCAAACACAGAGATTCCATTAGACACTTGAGCTTTACCAGATGTGCGAGCAACGATCAAAATAATATCAGCGCTTGCGCCATCAATAACAAAAACCTTATTTCCATTTAAAACCCAGTGGTCTCCTTTAAGATTTGCCGTTGTTTCTATATCAAAAGGATTGTGGTGATTCCCTTCATCAATTGCAAAAGCAGTTGTTATCTCTCCAGAAACAATTTTTGGTAGGAAATTACTTTTCTGTTCATCTGAGCCAAGCATATTGACGGTTGAAACACCAAGTACTGATGTTGATAAAATGGGAGAGGGCGTAAGTGTTCTTCCTAGTTCTTGCATGATAACGCTGATACCAGCCATACCAAATTCAGAACCACCAAACTTTTCTGGAACAAGGATTCCTGACCATCCCAATTCAACCATTTCTTTCCATATAGCATCATCCCAGCATTGACTATTTTCACTGTCTCGCATTTCCCTAAAATGGGTAACAGGAGTTTTATCTCTTACAAAATTTTTAGCAGTATCTTTTAAAAATTGTTGTTCTTCTGTGAGTATTAATTTCATTTTTTCTTTAGTTAGGTAAATCTAGAACCCGTCTAGAAATTACGTTAAGTTGTACCTCTGAGGTTCCACCCTCAATTGAATTGGCTTTAGTTCTAAGCCATGCCTTAGTAATAGCTTGCTCATCATCAGAAAATCCTTCATCAGACCAGCCTAATCCTTTATTACCCATTGCGGCAATCATTAGCTCATATCGATCTTTGTTGTGTTCGGTACCATAGTACTTAAACATAGATGATGCAGCGGAAGCTTTTGCACCCTCATCACCAGATCTTTGTAAGGTTAACCCAAACGCATGCTCTTTCATTTTATGTAAAGTTATATTATCCCTATGGGCAGCATCAGCTATCTGACCATCCTTTTCTCCAAGATATTTCTTTGCAATATTTACAACATCTGCTCCAGATCCAGTTCCACCTCCTGCAAGGCCAAAATTAGAAATAAAGTTTCTTTCATGTTGAAGAAGTTTTTTTGCTATTGTCCAACCTGAGTTTTCTAGGCCAACTAGGTTTTCTTTTGGAGCTTTTACATTATCAAAAAATGTCTCACAAAATGGTGATTTACCACTGATAAGTGTGATCGGTTTAGTGCTTACTCCCTTACTCGCCATATCTATAAGTAAAAAACTAATTCCATTATGTTTTGGTTCTTTAGGTCCTGTTCTTACTAAGGCAAATATCCAATCTGCTTTATCAGCGAAAGAAGTCCAAACTTTTTGACCATTCACTAAGTAATGATCACCCATATCTTCTGCTTTAGTTGAAAGGCTCGCTAGATCAGAGCCTGAACCAGGCTCAGAGTATCCTTGGCACCATCTGATTTCTCCTTTGATAATTTTTGGAAGATGTTCTCGTTTTTGCGCTTCTGATCCAAACTCTATAATGCAAGGAGCTAGCATCCAAATTCCAAAACTATTTAATGCTGGTCTTGCTTTGATTCTGTAAAGCTCTTGGTGAAGAACTTTTGTTTGATCTTTGTCTAAACCGCCGCCACCATACTCTTTCGGTAGATTAGGCGCTGTCCATCCTTTTTCACCCATTCTCTCAAGCCATAATTTAGATTCAGGATTAACATATTCTGCATTTCTACCCCCCCAAACCTCTTCCTCTGGTACTAAGGGGGTTCTCATAGAAGAAGGACAATTTTCTTCCAACCAATCTCTTACTTCTTGTCTAAATTGTTCTAAGTGTTCCATATTTTTTGATTACTTGCGGTAATTTAAAGAAAAGATATTATAATCAAGTAAATAATTTTTGGGTAATTAAAAGCATGAAATCGTACCAAGTCCCCGAACCAGGAAAACCTCTTCAAGAAGTTGAAGCTCCAACTCCTGAAGCAACTGGCAGTGAGGTTGTTATTAAAACTATAGCTTGTGGTGTCTGTCACTCAGATGTTCACATTCACTCTGGGGCTTTTGACTTAGGTGGTGGTAATGAATTGCCTGTTCCTGTTCCGAATCCTTTCACTTTGGGGCATGAAATCTTTGGAGAGGTAGTTTCAATGGGCCCAGATGCAAGTAATGTAAATATTGGAGATAAGAGGATTGTTTATCCATGGATTGGATGTGGTGATTGCGACTTATGCGTTAGTGGAGATGAGCACTTATGCAATACCGGTCCCGTGATTGGAGTAATGGAACCAGGAGGCTTTGGCGATCATGTTGTAGTCCCTGATTCAAAATATTTACATGATGCTGGAGATACACCAGATCATTTAGCAGGTAGTTATGCTTGCTCAGGTTTGACTGCATATACCGCTCTAAAAAAAGGCGCGCCATATAACTCAGACAATAGTTTAATTATTATTGGCGCTGGGGGTGTCGGTATGATGGGCTTGCAAATTGCTAAGGCAGCATTTAACTGTAATCCAATTGTGGTTGATGTTGATGAAGATAAGCTTAAATTAGCCATAGAAAATGGAGCTTCAGCAGCAATCAATCCAATGGATGAGGACGCAATGATGAAAGTTTTTGAAATCACTGGGGGCAATGCATCTGTTGCTATTGATTTTGTTGGCTCAGAGCATTCCACTGCATTCGGTATTAATCTGCTAAGGAAAGGGGGCAAATATATTATTGTTGGGCTTTATGGAGGAGAATTGAAGCTTCCCTTACCTTTGATCCCAATAATGGAAAGAGGCATTCAAGGCTCATATACTGGCAGTCCTGGAGATATGCTTGAGTTGATGGATTTAGTTAGGTCAGGAAAAGTTGATCCTATCCCCGTTGAAAAGAGACCAGTTTGTGAGGTCAACCAAACTTTAGAAGATCTCAAAGAAGGAAAAATCTTTGGAAGAGCTGCTTTAATGCACGACTAAATTTCTTCTATATTGATCTCAGAGAGTATAATTGCTCACATGTTTCAAAATATAGGTATTGTCTTAAAAAAAAATTTATCATCTGATGAGTTTTCTATTGTCGACGGTCTTTTAAAAGTCCTTTTAAAAAATACTAATAATATTTACTCAACAAATAAGATCGACTTTGAAGACGTGAAAGTCGTTGATTATAAAAAATTTAATAATTCTGTAGATCTAATTATTGTTTTTGGGGGAGATGGCACCTTATTAGCTGCAGCAAGAAATTTTATTAATAACGAGATTCCGATCTTGGGAGTTAACTTGGGGACAGTTGGTTTTCTTACAGATGTAAATGTGGAAAACTTTGAATCGGTAATTAGCGATATTTTTAATGGTGATTACGTTCTTGAGGAAAGAAGTTTAATAGAGGCAAAATTTTTAAACCAAGAGGTTTCTGGTCTTAATGAGGTATTAATCCATTCTGGTTCTTATGCTCAGCTTATGAGATATAGATTATTGATAGATGGTAAGACTGTTTATGAACAGCGATCAGATGGATTGATTGTTGCTACCCCGACTGGATCAACAGCATATGCCTTATCTGCCGGCGGATCAATCATTCATCCTGAATTGAATATTTGGAATATTATCCCAATGATGTCACAAAGCCTTTCATCTAGACCATTAATAGCATCTAACAAAAAATCAATGGAGATTCAGTTAATTCAAGGGCCCTTAGACCATGCCATGGTTTGTGTAGATGGCCAGAAAGATATACCAATTAAATACAATAATTCAATTTATATTTCTAAGAAAAACTCATCTTTAAAAATTATTCATCCTTCGAATAATGATTTCTATGAAGCTTGCAGGGAAAAATTAGGCTGGAGCTTAGATATTACTGCTAAGAAAAATCATTAGTTTTGCATACTAATTCTCTATATATTTACATTATTGCAACTGCAATCATTCTTAGTTTTTTAACGAATTTTGGTTTTAATATTTTTTTGGAACCATTTCTTTTCTTGAAAAGCAATGACGCGTCGATTTATCCAACTTTTGAAAATACCTATATGGTTTCTCATCAATGGTGGCGACTAATTTCTCCAACTTTTCTACATTTTTCATTAACACATTTAATATTTAATTGTTTATGGATTTATATCCTTGGTTCAAGAATAGAGATAATCGATGGTAAAGGTATTTTTATAACTTTATTTTTGATTACAGGATTATCAAGCAATCTTGGCCAATATTTTTGTACTGGTGAGTACCTCTTTGGAGGTTTAAGTGGAGCAGTTTACGGGCTTTTGGGGTATTGCTTTATTTTAGACCTTGACCAAAGAGGCAAAAGATATGATTTACCAAATGCTTTATATATTTTTATGTTTTTGTGGCTTTTAATTGGTTTTACTGGAATCTTAAATATTTTTGGTTTTGGGAATGTTGCAAATATCGCGCATTTAGTTGGTATGATAGCTGGGTTTATACTTGGTTTAATTGCTAGATATAGTTTGAAATTTTAACTTGCATGAAAAAAATTACTAAAGCAGTCTTTCCCGTAGCTGGACTCGGTACTCGGTTTTTGCCAGCCACAAAGGCAATTCCTAAAGAAATGCTCCCAATTATTGATAAGCCTTTAATTGAATATGCTGTTGAAGAGGCGGTAAATGCAGGCATTACCGAAATCATTTTTATTACTAGTCACACAAAAAGGGCTATAGAAGATCATTTTGATCAAAATTTTGAACTTGAAGAGAAGTTGCTTAATGCAGGTAAAAAAAATTATTTAGAAAAAATTAATAGGGATATTTTTAAGGATATAAAATTTACATATGTAAGACAGAAAATACAAAAAGGTCTAGGGGATGCTATTTTGCATTCAGAGCATTTAATTCAAGATGAGGCTTTTGCAATTATTTTAGCGGATGATCTAATTTTCAATAACCCATCATGCATCAGTCAATTAATTAGTGCATATGATAAAAATAAATGTTCTGTGATCGGAGTTAACGAAGTTCCAGAGAAAGATATTAATAAATATGGAGTTATTTCTATCGATGATGCTGCTTCTTCGGATAAGACATTTGCTTTAAAAGATATTGTAGAGAAACCAAAAAATAATCCACCTTCAAACCTTGCAGTTGTAGGGAGATATGTATTGTCTAGTAACATCTTTAAATATTTGAAAAACCTTGAACCAAGCATTGGCGGTGAAGTACAAGTAACAGATGCCATAAAATTAATGCTTAAAGATGAAGAGGTTGTAGGATATTTATATGAAGGTAAGAAGTTTGATTGTGGATCTAGACATGGTTATGTAGATGCAATTAGATATCTTTCTGAAGAACTCTTTGATGATTAAATTCTATACAGAAACCTTCAAATGAAATTGATGGTATTTCTATTAAGGTTATTACCTCCTGAAATATCTCACTATGTTGCATTAAATGCATTGAATGTTTTATATAAACTCAGGTTAATCAACCTTCTTTTTCCTTTTAAAGATTCTTCAGAGCCATTTGAATTTAAAGGCTTGGTTTTCAAAAATAGACTTGGTATTGCAGCTGGGCTAGACAAAAATGGTGATTTTATAGATTCCTTAGGAGCTTTGGGGTTTGGTTTTATCGAAATAGGAACAATTACACCCTTAGCTCAGCCAGGAAATTCAAAGCCACGGATATTTCGTTTCCAAAGCCAAGGGGCAATCGTTAATCGATTAGGATTCAATAACAAAGGTGTCGATTATTTGGTTGAAAAGGCAAAGAAAAGAAGTTTTCCAGGAATTCTCGGTATTAATATCGGAGCAAACAAAGATTCTGTAGGTCAAAAGAGAATTGATGATTATGTTGAATGTTTTAGTAAGGTGAGCCCGTATGCTGATTACATTGCAGTTAATATTTCCTCACCCAATACACCTAATTTACGATCACTGCATTTAGAAGAAAACTTTCTACCATTATTTGAAGCTCTAAACTTATTACGAAAAGAGAAAGAATATTCGAACCCAATCTTTATCAAACTTTCACCAGATGAAGATGAGCAAATAATATCTGTAATTATCAAAGCGATTCAAAAATATGAATATGATGGCGTGATTACTTCAAATACTACGGTACATAAAGATAATTTAAGATGCTCACAACAAGATGATCTCTCTGGTGGATTATCTGGCAAACCTTTACTTGCAAGATCAAATGAAGTGCTTAAGGTTGCTCATTCAAACGACCCTGGTCTTCTAAAGATAGGCGTAGGTGGGGTTCACGATCATGAAAGTTTTCATTCGAAATTAGAATTAGGAGCTTCTTTAGTACAAATTTATACAAGTTTTATTTATCATGGCCCAGGAATTATTAAAAAATTACTTAACTAAAATTTTTACATGGAATCGTTAATTGCTGTATTTGTAGTCCTTTTCTTAATTGGTGCAATTAGTTTCTTAAGGCCGTCAAAAAAAATGAAGGCCTTAAGCCGGATTAGAATGACAGCTGCAAAAGAGGGTTTTAAGATTGGATCAACGAATGAGTTAAGAAAAAAATTTAAAAACTGGAATCCTCAAGTTGTAATTTATCAAATAAAAAATTCTTCGGAATATAAGAATTTACATTACTTAAGATTAGAAAACGAGCTGCAGTTATATGAACCAATTTCTTTAAAATATAAAAAAAACTTTCAGATTATTGAAGAAAAAATTTCTCGATTACCATCCTCTATACTTGAAATTATTTTTTTTCAGTCCAATATAGCAATCGTCTGGAATGAAATGCTCGGTATAGATGAGCTTTTAAAAATTAAGGAAGCTATCTTGAAAATATGAAATTTTATAAACATTAAATTAATTTATGTCAAAAACTCTTGTTATAGTCGAGTCACCAGCCAAAGCTAAAACTATTGCTAAATATCTAGGATCAGACTACTTAGTTAAATCTAGCGTAGGGCACATAAGAGATCTTCCTAAAGGGAAGGCAAAGAAACCGGCACAAAGAAATACTATTCCAAAAGATCTTCCTGAAGATGAAAAAAGAAGATTGAAAAAAATTAATGAGCGTAAACGGCTTGTTAGAAGAATGGGAATTGATCCTGATAATGGATGGGCTGCAAATTACGAAATCATTCCTGAAAAAGAAAAAGTTATTAAAGAATTAAAAAAAGCGGCTAAATCTGTTGAATCTATTTTTCTTGCAACTGATCTTGATAGAGAAGGCGAGGCAATAGCTTGGCATCTCAAAGAAGCATTGGGCGCAGAGAAATTCAATTATTCTAGGGTTAGATTTAATCAAATTACCAAAGACGCTATCCTAGAATCTTTTGAAGACCCCAAGGATATAGACTCAAGTCTTGTTGAAGCTCAACAAGCAAGAAGATTTTTAGATCGAGTAGTCGGTTTTGAATTATCACCTCTTTTGTGGGCAAAAATTGCTCGTAATTTATCAGCTGGAAGGGTTCAATCTGTTGCACTAAGACTATTGGTAGAAAGAGAGCATAGTATTCAAAAGTTTAAACCTGATGAATTTTGGGAGATCTCATTTAATGCTGAAAATGATACAAATACATCTATTGAATTCAACCTAAACAGAAAAAAAACAGACCCACTATTAAAAGCCTCTGAGGCAAAACAGATTGAAGAACTCATCAGATCTTCAAACTTGATTATAAGTGGGGTAACCCAAAAACCAGTTAAAACTAAGCCAAAACCTCCTTTTATAACATCTACATTACAACAAGTAGCCAGCACAAGGCTTGGGTTTAATGTGAAGAGAACCATGAGAACTGCCCAAAAGCTTTATGAAAATGGTTTGATTACTTACATGAGGACTGATACTCCAGCTTTATCCCCTGAATCTATTGCAGATGCAAGAATGTTTATTGAAACTAATTTAGGAGAAAAGTATCTTACAAATGCTCCAAGAATATATTCTTCCAGTAAAAATGCTCAAGAGGCTCACGAAGCAATTAGACCGACCAATTCATCCACTAATTCTGAGAGCTTAATTAACTCTTCGGATGAAGAAAAAAAATTATATGAACTAATTTGGCAGCAATTTATTGGATCACAATTACCTGATGCAGAATATCTTGCAACTAATGTAAAAATTCAATTAGATGAATATATTTTCTCAGCAACAGGCAGAGAGGTTGTATTTGACGGTTTTACTAGAATTGTTAAATCAAAATCAGATGACCTAGACTCTAAGACTTTGCCATCGCTGGAAGTTAATCAACAGCTAACCCTTAAAGATTTAGAAAATAAACAAAAGTACACTAAACCGCAAGCTAGATTTTCAGAGGCCGCATTAGTCAAAGAGTTAGAAAAGAAAGGAATTGGAAGGCCTTCAACATACGCAAATATAATTTCAACTATTCAGGATCGTGGATATGTTGAGATTCAAAATAGACGATTTTTTGTTAAAAAAATTGGAATGATTGTTACTGATAGGCTTGTTAGCAGCTTTGATGACATCATGGACTATAGTTTTACTGCTAATTTTGAAAATGAATTAGATAGAATAGCTAATGGTGAACTGAATTGGAAAGAGGTTTTAAATTCCTATTATTCAGCCTTCCAGGATGATTTATCTTCTGCAATGGATGAAGAAACTGGAATGGCACCAAACCTCCCCACCATGACAAACATTAATTGCCCAGAATGCAAAAGAAATAAACTCACTATAAGAAATGCCAGTAACGGAGTATTTTTAGGATGTGCAGGATATAGCTTACCTGATGATGAGCAATGCAAAAAAACTTTAAATCTGATCTCCGGTGATGAAGCAGTTAGCGTTGATGATCAGGAGGAAGCAGAAAACTTAGTTATAAAACATCGTTGTTCTAAATGTGATATGAGCATGGATAATTATTTGTTAGATGAAAATCATAAACTACATGTTTGTTCCAATAATCCAGATTGCGATGGATTTGAGGTTGAAGAGGGTACTTTTAGGATTAAAGGATACGATGGACCCATTATAACCTGTTATAAGTGCGGTTCTGAAATGCAACTTAAAACAGGTAGGTTTGGTAAATACTTTGGATGTATAAATGATAATTGTGGAACAACAAGAGCGCTCCAAAGAAATGGGGAGCCTAAATCCATAGTCATGGAGCCTATTATTACAGAAATTCCTTGCATTAAATTTGAAGATTTTTATTTATTGCGAGACAGCATGAAGGGTTTGTTTTTAGCCGCTAGTAAATACCCAAAAAATAGAGAAACACGCGCCCCATCTGTAGAAGAATTTAATCAAGCTGTCACAGAGGAGACTTTATTGGATGCATGTAAGTATCTTGAAGATCAGAGCAAACATACCCATCTTTTAAATGCTCCTAAAAAAGACATTGATGGTAACCCTTACCTTATTAGGTACAACAAAGTTGAAGATACCCATTATCTAGCATCTGAGAAAGATGGTAAAAAAACTGGAAATACCGCATCATATAATGGCGAAAAATGGGTTGAAGTTAAAAAATAAAGATTACTTGAATAATCTTAAATAGTTCTTATATAAATCATTGAAGCCTTTCATTATCTGTATAAAGGATGTTACAGTTTGAGAATAAACATATGTCTAATTATCTAGAATTAACCCAGCTCCCTGATGGCACTATTGTTCTTAGAAGATCCGATGATCATGAAAATCCAATAGTTAAAATTGAGTTCTCTGGTGAATCAAAGGAATTTTTAAATGGTGCTGAGCTCTCGGTTGCCAAAGAGATGATTCGAGCAGGTATTGAAAGCCTCAGTGGAAATGCTATCGATTTTGACGATTTTTTTGATAGCGAAAAAAATAGTTTAAGAAAAAAATCAGTAGTCCTGCATTAGCTAGTTCTTAATAATCCAACGCTCTTTCCTTCAACGAAAGCTTCTTGCTCTCTGAGATCAATTTTCATTGTTGAGAAATCTTTATTTGCTGGAATTAATTCAAGGTTATGATTATTCTTTTTGAAATATTTTAAAGTTACTTCATCTTCAAGTCTAACAACTACCAAATCACCATTTTTAACCTCTGTTGTTTTTTTAATAGCCACTAAATCGTCCTCAAAAATACCAGCCTCAATCATACTTAATCCCTTAACCTTTAAAAAATAATCAAAGTTTTCAGAAAACATGCTTGGATTACAAGGGATCCTTCTTTCAATGTTTTCTTCAGCTAAGGTAGGGGAGCCTGCTGCAACTAACCCAATTACTGGTATTTGGTCTGAAGCTGGTTCAAAAGATTGTTGGCTTTTTATGATAGAAATGCCTCTAGAAGAACCACTTTGTATCGAAATATAGCCTTTTTTTTCAAGTGCTCTAAGGTGCATCTCTGCTGCATTTGGAGATTTAAAGCCTAACTCCTTACATATTTCTGCGCGAGTAGGTGGAAAACCAGTTTTTTTGAGATAAACTTCAACAAAAGCTAAAACTTTTGATTGTTGTTTTGTTAATTCTTTCATATTATTTATACTGTATATTTTTACAGTATATAAATTTTAAATTATAACTGCAACTCTATTTAAAATATGAACTCAAAATTAGTCATCGGAATTTCTTCAAGAGCGCTTTTTGATCTAAGCCAAAGCCATCAAATTTTCGAAAAAGATGGTATTGAAGCATATCGAGACCATCAAATTCAAAATGAAGATAAAATCCTTGATCCAGGAGAAGCTTTTAATTTAGTAACTAAAATTTTAAAAATTAATGATTTTTATGATTCTGGAGATAGGATAGAAGTAATTCTTTTATCAAGAAATACTGCAGATACAGGACTTAGAATCTTTAATTCAATAGAGGCACATAAACTCAATATTACTCGCGCAGTTTTTTGTGGCGGAGAAAGCCCTTATAAATATGTCAAAGCATTTGGTGTGGATTTATTCCTATCTAGTAGTAAAGACGACGTAAAGATAGCTATTGAAAATAATGTTCCATCTGCAAGAATTATTCCCTCCAAAGCAAAGAAAAAAGTTTTATACAATGATCTCTTAAAGATAGCATTTGATGGCGATTCAGTAATTTTTTCAGATGAATCCGAAAAAGTTTTTGAGGCAGAGGGTCTTAAAGCTTTCTTAGATAATGAGCGAAATAAAAAATCAATGTTAAAAGCTGGACCTTTTAAATCATTTTTAGTTGAGCTAAATAAACTTCAGTCTGAGTTAGATTCCGGAGCTTGTCCTATTAGAACTGCGCTTGTAACAGCAAGATCTGCTCCATCTCATAAGCGAGTAATTAAAACATTAAGAAAATGGGGAGTTAGGATTGATGAATCTTTATTCTTGGGTGGAATGAACAAATTAGAGTTTTTAAAATCATTTGAAGCTGATATCTTCTTTGATGATCAACAGAAAAATATCACTGACGCATCTGCTAGAGTAACATCAGCTCATGTGCCATTCGGAATTAAAAATAGGAATTAAAAAATGGACATAGTATGTTTCGACATGGAGGGAACTCTTACTCCAGAAATTTGGGAGCAGGTTGCACTTGATTCTGGTATTTCTGAGCTAAGCAAAACAACTAAGGAAACTCCTTCATTCTCTGATCTAATGGATTATCGCCTAGACATTATGCGACAAAACAACCTTAAACTTGCTGACATAGTTGTGGCAACAAAGAAATTAGATTTGCTAGATGGAGCTCTTGAGTTCTTTAATCAAGTTAGAAGAGAATTTCAGGTAGTTATTTTGTCTGATACATTTCATGAGATTGCATACCCCTTAATGGAAAAGCTAGGTTACCCACTTCTTTTGTGTCATAGACTTGATGTGGATAATGAAGGTAATATTTTTGGTTATAAATTAAGAGACTTAAAAGCAAAAAAACAAGCTATCCTAGGTTTTCAATCTATGGGGTATAGATGTTTAGCTGCTGGCGATTCCTTTAATGATTTACAAATGTTTGAAGTCGCAGATCAAGGCTTCTTTTTTAATGCATCGGAAACTATTTCTAGCTCAATGCCTGAAATCCAAAGCTTTAATAAATATTCAGATCTTCTGAGCGCATTGAGAAACTTCAATTAAAACTATGAATAATCCTTTTTCTTTAAAGAATTTTTTAAGACCTAAGCTCGAAATGCCCGACAATGAAAAAAAACTTTTGCTACATAGTTGCTGCGCACCATGTGCCGGAGAAATTATGGAAGCTCTGGCTGCATCAGATATTGAGACAACGGTCTATTTTTATAATCCTAATATTCATCCAAAAGAAGAGTATGAGATTAGAAAAGATGAAAATAAGAGGTTTTGTGACAAATTAAGATTTGATTTTGTTGATGCTGATTATGATAAAGATAATTGGTTTGAAAGAATAAAAGGGTTTGAAAATGAGCCTGAAAGAGGTAAAAGGTGCACTCAATGCTTTGATATGAGGTTTGAAAGATCTGCACTTTATGCACATGAGAATGGTTTCAAGGTTTACGGAACAACTCTTGGAATTTCTCGTTGGAAAAACATGGATCAAATCAACGAATCAGGTGCTAGAGCAGCAGAACGATATGAAGATATAAATTATTGGGATTTTAATTGGCGAAAAAAAGGCGGCTCTTCTCGAATGATTGAAATTTCAAAGAGAGAAGAGTTTTATCAACAAGAGTACTGTGGTTGTGTATACAGCTTAAGAGATACAAATAAATGGCGCCAAGGAAATAATCAAGATCGAATTATTCGAGGGGTTAAATTCTATAATTAATTTGGGAAACATACCTTTGGCAAAGTACAATACGAACCAATGAGAACTCCGGGGAAAAAATTTAGACAGGCTATAGCCGATAACAATCCTTTAATAGTTGTTGGGGCGGTGAATGCTTATTGTGCAAAAATGGCTGAAAATGTTGGCCATAAAGCACTCTATCTTTCTGGAGCAGGAGTTGCCAATGCATCTTTTGGACTACCAGATTTGGCTATAACAACTTTAAATGATGTTGTGGAGGACTCAAGAAGAATTACTCAAGCCACAAGCCTCCCTCTTTTAATTGATATTGACACTGGTTTTGGTGGCGCATTCAGCATTAGCAGAACAATAAAAGAAATGATCGCTGCTGATGTTGCAGCTGTTCATATTGAGGATCAAGTTACACAAAAAAGATGCGGTCATAGGCCAAATAAAAGCCTTGTTGATAAAGTTGAAATGGGCGATCGAATTAAAGCAGCTGTTGATGGTCGGACAGATGAAAGTTTCTTTATTATGGCTAGGACTGATTCCTATGCAGCTGAAGGTATGGATGGTGTAATTGATCGTTGCAGAGAATACATTGGAGCTGGGGCAGATGGATTATTTCTAGAAGCTGTTTCTAGTTTAGAAGATTACAAAAAATTAAAAGATGCTTTACAGGTTCCAGTGCTGGCAAATATTACTGAATTTGGTGAAACACCTCTTTTTACAGCTGAGGAGCTAGCTTCTGTAGGAGTTGATATAATGTTATTTCCACTTTCAGCTTTTAGAGCAATGAACAAAGCTGCGGAGTCTGTTTATGAAGATATTGCTACGAATGGATCACAAAAAAAATCAGTCGATAAGATGCAGACAAGAGATGAGCTATATGAGTATTTAAATTACCATTCATTTGAGCAAAAACTAGATGAATTATTTAAAAAGAAGGAGAATAAGTAAATGGTTAAGAAGTTAGAAGGTGCCGGATTACGCGGTCAAGTTGCGGGAGAAACATCTCTTTGCACGGTGGGGCAAGAAGAAGGGCTCGCTTATCGAGGTCACAAGATTGAGACATTAGCTGAAAAAGGAACATTTGAAGAGATTGCTTACCTTCTTCTTTATGGCAAGTTACCAAATTCTTCAGAATTAGCAGATTACAAAGTCTTATTAAAAAGTCAAAGAGACCTTCCAGAATCTTTAAAGAAAGTTCTTAGAGAAATTCCTGCATCAGCTCACCCAATGGCAGTCATGGCAACTGGATGTTCAATGTTAGGAAATCTTGAGCCAGAGGAGTCTATTGACAGTCAGATGAATTCGATTAATCGAATGGTTGCAACCATGGCGTCTATCGTTACTTATTGGTATAAGTTTTCTCATGATGGTGAAGATATCAGTCTTGTGAATGATGAGGAAACAATAGCGGGTCATTTTTTGCATATTCTTCATGGAAAAACTCCTTCAGATCTTCATAGACGAGTAATGGATGCTTCCTTGGTTTTATATGCTGAGCATGAATTCAATGCTTCAACTTTTACTGCCAGGGTTTGCGCTTCAACAATGTCAGATATTTTCTCATGCGTTGTAGCTGCAATAGGTTCACTAAAAGGCCCTTTGCATGGAGGTGCAAATGAAGCTGCCATGGATATGATTGAAAATTGGAAGACAAGAGAAGAAGCAAAAGAAAATATATTGGAGATGCTTGCAAACAAGGGCAAGATTATGGGCTTTGGTCACGCAGTATATTCTGAAAGAGATCCAAGAAATGCTGTTATTAAAGAATTTTCTAAAGAATTATCGCAAGAATATGGCGATGACTCTTTATATCAGGTATCTGAAGAGGTTGAAAAAGTTATGTGGGATGAAAAAAAATTATTCCCAAATGCTGATTTTTTCCATGCTTCAGCATATTTTTATTTGGGAATCCCAACCAAACTCTTTACGCCAATATTCGTGATGTCTCGAGTGACAGGTTGGACCGCTCACTGTATGGAGCAAAGAGCCAATAACAGACTTATTAGACCAAGCGCGGAATATACTGGTCCAGAAACTTCTGTTTGGGTTGATATCGAAGATAGGGAGTAAATCATGTCAAATAACGTTGAGCTGAATGTAAGGTCAGGTCCTGATTATTTGCTTGTTGAAATTGCAGAGTATGTTTCAAAGCAGGATATAAACTCTGAGTTAGCACTTTCAACAGCAAGAAATTGTTTGATTGATACCATTGGGTGCGGTCTTTTAGCTTTGACTTTCCCCGCTTGCACAAAAATGCTTGGACCTATCGTTCCAGGCACTAATGTACCAAATGGGGTGAGAGTTCCTGGAACTAATTTTTTACTTGACCCTGTCAAAGGAGCCTTTGATATAGGCTGTATTATTAGATGGCTTGATTATAACGATACTTGGTTGGCTGCTGAATGGGGCCACCCGTCAGATAACTTAGGAGCAATTCTTTCAATAGCTGATTATGTTTCTCAAGAGAATGTTGCTCTAGGCAAAGAACCTCTCACAATGAGAGATGTATTAGAGTGCATGATTATGGCCCATGAAATTCAAGGAGTTTTAGCTCTTACCAACAGCTTTAACAGGGTTGGCCTTGATCATGTTGTGCTTGTTAAGGTTGCATCTACAGCAGTGGTTACAAAATTACTTGGTGGAAATACTGATCAAATTATGGATGCTGTTAGTCAAGCATGGGTTGATGGTCAAAGTCTTCGAACTTATCGTCATGCACCAAATGCTGGTTCTAGAAAGAGTTGGGCAGCTGGTGATGCAACTGAAGACAGTTATGATATACAGCGCAAATCTTCT
>CAYUHD010000032.1:0-15457 GCA_964444385.1 uncultured Gammaproteobacteria bacterium | reverse complement strand
GCAGAAGAGGAAGTTCCAGCAGAAGAGGAAGCTCCAGCAGAAGAGGCTGAAGTAGAAGCTCCAGCAAAAGAGGAAGCTCCAGCAGAAGAGGTTGAAACTGACGAAGAGAAAACAGAAGAGTCTGAAGAAGAATCTTCAGATGATGAGAAAAAATAACTCAGTAGATCTTTCACTATTTATCCTCATTGCCAAAATAGGCAAGACAAGAGGTTTAAAAGGAGAGTTTTTTCTTAGGTCATTTGCTGAAAATCCGAAAAGTCTTTTTTCATTTAAAAAATTTTATACTTCAACATCATCAATGATGGAAGAAGTAAATTTTGAATACATAAAACAAAGCAATTCAAACATTGTTGCAAAACTGAAATCAATTGATGATATTGATGCTGTTAAAGTTTTTGGTCAAAAAGACATATATATACTTAGATCGGAACTTCCTGAATTAAAGACTAATGAAGCTTATTGGTTTGAGTTAGAGGGAATGCAGGTTATTAATCTTGAAGACCAGCATCTTGGGCATGTTCAGGCAGTAAATAATTTTGGTGCCAGCGACATTTTGGAAGTTAAGCCAATTAATAAAAAGCAAAAAATGCTTTTAATCCCGTTTATTAAAAATAGAATAATTATCTCAATCAATAAATCAGAAAACTCTGTTTTGGTAGATTGGCAGAAAGATTATTGAGTATTATGAACATAAATATTATTACCTTGTTTCCAGGAATTTTTGATTCATTAAATTATGGTTTGCTTGGTCAGGCTATAGATAGAGAAGATATAACAATCAACATATACGATCTTCGTGAAAGTAGCATAAATAAATATGGTCAGATTGATGATAAGCCATATGGAGGTGGTGAGGGAATGGTGCTTATGGCTGAGCCATTAGAAAAGACGTTAAAAAGAATTCCCAAAGTAGAAGTGGGCCAGGTTATTAACTTATCACCTCAAGGCATACTTTTTAATCATGCAAAAGCTAAAGAGTTATCAAAATTTAATAATATAACAATAATTGCAGGCAGATATGAGGGCATAGATGAAAGGTTTCTTTCTCAATATGTAGATGAAGAGATTTCAATGGGTGATTATATTTTAAGTGGAGGAGAATATGCTGCATTAGCTGTTATTGATGCTTGTGCAAGATTTTTACCTGGAATAATAGGTAACCAACAATCAGTCGAACAAGATTCTTTCAGTAATGGCATATTAAAAGGACCTGTTTACACTAGACCTGAAAGTTTTAATTCCGAAACTGTGCCAGATGAGTTACTTTCAGGTAATCATGCGCTTATAAAAGAATGGAAAGATAATCAAGCTTTGATCAGGACGCATAACAGAAGACCCGAACTTTTAAAAAATATAAAATTAACAAAAAAACAAAAAAAACTCTTGGAAGAATTAGCATCTAAGGATATCCTGTAGCACATTTCGAGCATTAAGTTATGAGTGATAATAAAGAAACAAAGAAAAAAGGTTTTTTTTCCAGATTATTTGGTAGATCGGATCCTGTTGAAACAAATAATGAACTAGAGACAAAAGGAGCTGAAGAAGATTCTAAACCTTTAACAAAAGCTAAAGAAGGTTCAGCATCTTCTGCGGTTGATGATGCTGCAACTGTAATGGCAGAATCGGTTGCAATTAAAGCAGATTTACCCTCTAAATCGGCTCTAAGTAAGATGAAAAAAGCCGATATTGTTGCAACTGCAGCAGAATTTGGTCTTGAGTTAAATATAAAACTTACAAAAGTTAAGTTATTAGAAGCTTTGAATACACACTTTAATCAAAAAACAAATATAGAAGATATTAAAGAAGAGCCAGTAGTAGAAGATGTTGCAGATGAGCCTGTTGCAGAAGAGGTCGCAGAAGAAAAAGAGTCAGTAGTAGAAGATGTTGCAGATGAGCCTGTTGCAGAAGATGAAACTCAATCAAAACCTATTAAGATTGACGAGCAGTCTCCAGCTCAAATCATTAATACATTTGAATCTAATCAATTAAAAGATGATATTCCATCATTCAGGCCTGGAGACACCGTTGTGGTTTCTGTGAAAGTTAGAGAAGGAGATAGGACCAGACTTCAGGCGTTTGAAGGGGTAGTAATGAATATTAAAAATGCAGGCTTAAACTCAGCCTTCATAGTTAGAAAAATCTCTAGTGGCATAGGTGTTGAAAGAACATTTCAACTTCATAGCCCAATGATTGATTCTATTGCAGTACAAAGGAAAGGTGATGTTAGGCAGGCTAAGCTTTATTACCTAAGAGAAAGATCTGGAAGATCTGCAAGAATTAAAGAAAGATTAGATTAATTTTATGTCTTCTGACTTAAAAAAGAATCAGCTAATCGATTCTTTTTTATCAAATCTGCGTCTTGAAAAAGGCTTGTCTGAAAACACCATAAAAGCTTATTCAAATGACTGTTATGCTTTTAATAAATGGGTAACTTCAAAAAGACATAATGAAGCAAAAAATGCCTCTGAAGAAGATATAAAAGAATATCTGAAGTATTTTCAAAGCATCAATCTATCTCATACAACCATTAATAGAAAACTTTCATCACTAAAACATTTTTTTAATTATTTAAGTAAAAAAAGAGTTTTAAAGTCTAACCCAGTTATTAATTTTTCAGGTTTAAAAAGTGTTAAACCCTTACCAAAGTCTTTATCAATTATTGATGTAAATAGCCTAATTAATGCTCCAGATAGCTCTACTTTTATCGGTCTAAGAGATAGAACTATGTTAGAGCTTATGTACGCTACTGGCGTAAGAATTAGTGAGCTCATTAACTTGCAATATACTAACATTGATTTAAATAGATCCTTGATCAAGGTAATGGGAAAAGGTGGCAAGGAGAGGATGATTCCATTTGGGGATAATGCACTATCATGGTTGATTGATTATATTGAATTTAGGCGGAAAAATAATTTATCTCTTAATTCGCGTGATTTCTTTATTAGTCAGCAAGGCAAAAAAATTACGCGTCAAGCTTTTTGGCACAGAGTTAAACACTATCTTGTAAAAACAGGCCTATCGATGGATGTGTCCCCACATACTCTAAGACATGCATTTGCAACGCATTTACTAAATAATGGAGCCGATCTTAGATCTGTTCAAATGTTGTTGGGGCATAGTGATCTATCAACCACTCAGATATATACTCACATTGCTAAACAAAGACTTAGCGATATGATTAAAGAGCATCACCCTAGAGGTTAATTTATCATGAAGATATTATTTGTTATTTTTATATTAATTTTTTCATCTGATATTAAATCAGATGAGCTATTGATTTCATCTAAAATAAATCAAGTCCTTCCCGAAGGCGTGTCAGTTCAAAGCGTTAAAGAGTCTCAGATAGAAAATTTATTTATTGTTGATATAGGAGAATTGCAGCCTATTTATGCCTCTAAAGATGGAGAATTCTTTTTTTATGGTGAGTTGTATGCAGTGAATGGAAACATGTTGCAAAATACCACTAAGGATGAAATCAACTCAAAACGTAAAAGTATTTTAGATAAATCATTGTCTGAGGATGATTTCATCAGCTTTAAAGCTGGCAATGAAAAACATCAAGTAACTATTTTTACTGATGTGGATTGTGGTTATTGTAGAAAATTTCATAATGAGATCGATGATTTTAATGTTCTTGGTATAAGTGTTAACTATGTTGCATTTCCAAGGTCAGGATTAGATTCAGATTCCTACAAAAAAATTGTTACTGCCTGGTGCTCAAGAAATCCTAAAGAAGTTTTAACACAAATGAAGCAAGGTTTAGACGTAAAATTATCTATGTGCCAAGATCATCCTGTTGAAAAACATTTTCTACTTGGTCAAAAGATTGGCATTACAGGGACTCCAGCTATAATTAAATCTAACGGGGAGTTACTTCCAGGATATCTTGCTCCAGCAGAGCTCTTAAAAAGATTAAATTAATTATGGCTAAATTAAAAATTGGTATTTGCGGTTGGGGAAATGTTGCAACTGGCTTATATGAGCAATTAGTTAATGGAGATGAGATCTATTCTGATTGGGAGATATCCTGCATTGGAGCTCGGCGTGATAATCCCAGATGCAATCCTGGCTCAACAAAAATTCTTAAGGATATTTTTGAAGTTGTGGATGAAGATATAGATGTTCTTGTTGAGTTAATAGGGGGAGTTAAAACAGCAAAAGATTTAATTACTCAAGCTCTTAATTCTGGCAAACATGTCGTTACAGCAAATAAAGCAGTTATTTTTGAGCACGGCGAAGAGTTGATTGAATTAGCAGAACGAAATCATGTAAAACTATTATTTGAATCTGCCGTCTGCGCAGGAACTCCTATAATTAAATTGCTATCAAATGATCTGAGTGCAAATAAAATTTCTAAAGTTTCAGGGATGCTTAATGGCACCACAAATTTTATATTGAGTAATATGGAAGAGGGTGCTTCTTATGAGGTTGTTTTACATGAAGCGCAAGAAAAAGGATATGCAGAGCCCGATCCCAGCTTAGATGTAAACGGAACTGATGCAGCCCACAAAATTGGAATCCTTTCAGCCTTAGCTTTCAATAGTGGTCTTCCCGCATCAGATTTTCATATTGAAGGTATAGAAAATATACAGCCACAAGATTTTACTTATGCGAATGATTTTAATCTGACTGTTAAGCATTTAGCTGTTGCAAAATTAAACGATCAAGGCATCGAATTAAGAACTCATCCTGTAATGCTCAGCAAGGATTCTAGTTTGGCAGGATTAAAAGGGGTTAGGAATGGAATTCAATTTGATACAGACCTTCTTGGAGAGTTACATGTTGCTGGATCTGGCGCTGGACGAGAATCAACTGCATCTGGCTTAATTTCTGATTTATTTGCACTCTCAAAGTCTCATGAAACCTCTCCAATGATATATCCAGATTTCTCAAAAAAACCAAATATTCTTAATTTTGATGATCTTATTTTTAAGTATTACGTTTATTTGGAGGTAAAAGATGAGCCTGAGGTCCTAGCTTTAATTAACAAAGTATTTGCAGACCATAAAATCAGCTTTGATAAGGTAATTCAAAAAGATCAGTTAGATAGTGGCAGTGTTCCTGTGGCTATTTTTACTGACTTAATTGTCGAAAGTGAAATGCAAATCGCTTTGCAAGATTTAGAAAATTATCCAGTAATTTTAAATTCAAAAATTATTAGAATTGAGGGCCTTTAATGCTTTTTCACTCCACTAGAGGCAAAGATGCTGAAAAAGACTTTGCAACAATTTTAATGCAAGGTCTTGCTGATGATGGTGGTCTTTTTATGCCAGATTACTGGCCGCAAGTTAATTTAGATGAAATCAAGTCAAGCTCTTCATTTGTAGATATAGCTAAGTTAATCGTGCCATTATTTACTTCTTCATCATTCCTTCATGATGAAACAATGAGTATCGTAGAATCAACTTGGCATGATTTTGAGCATAAAGATCTTATTGGAATAAAAGAACTTGATTCTGTTTCAATTCTTGAGCTTTTTCATGGTCCCACTGCGGCATTTAAAGATTTTGGACTTCAGTTAGCTACAGCTTTTTTTAACAAAGTTTTAGAGTCTGAAAATAGAACCGCAATTGTCCTTGGAGCCACATCTGGAGATACGGGTTCTGCTGCAATTGATGCATGTAAGAGCTATCAACGTATTAAGAGTTTTATCATGCTTCCAAATGGAAATATGTCTGAAGTTCAAAGAAGACAAATGAGCTCTATTGATGCTTCAAATGTCTTTGCGCTAAGAATAAATGGAACGTTTGATGATTGTCAGGACTTGGTAAAGCTCGCGTTTAAAAAACGAGATTTCTTAAATACTAATCAATATTTATTAGCAGTTAATTCAATTAACTGGATCAGGATAATAGGCCAAATTTGCTATTATTTTTATGCTTTTAATCAGCTACATACAAAAGGAAACTTAAATTTTTCTATACCAACTGGAAATTTTGGCAATGTTTTTGCTTGTTACTCAGCTCATAAAATGGGCTTACCAATTAATAAAATTTCTGTAGCTGTCAATAATAATGATATTTTGCATAGATTCTTCAGTGATAATGATTATTCAAAAAAATCAGTTCATGAAACTCTTTCACCAAGCATGGATATAAGTGTAGCCAGTAACTTTGAAAGATTAGTTTATGATTTATTTTTAGATAGAAATGCAGCTCAATGTGCAGCTATGTTTGATAATTTTCCAAGCAATCCTATCTCTTTAGACAACACGATTTGGCAAAAAAAAGATAATTTATTTTCTTCAAGCAAAGTTAATGATTTAAATACAAAGAAAATTATTCAACAGATTCATCAATCTCATAATTATATTTTAGATCCTCATACAGCTGTTGCGCTGGATGAGGCGCTGAGAAAAAGTAATAAAGATAATCATTACATTGTTCTTTCAACAGCACATCCAGCTAAGTTCCCTAGGATTTACAAGGAATTGGGAATAGAGCTATCGTCTCTTCCTATCTCATTAACAGGCCTTTATGAAAAAGAGGAGCGTCTCCATACTTTTGATGCTGATTACAAACAAATAAAAGATTTTATCAGTCTAAATAATTAAAAACCTACATCATGAGCATTCCAAAGATAGTAAAAGCAATGACTGAAGATTTAGAGCGTGTTAAAGGAGTTCTTAAGCTTGGATTTGCATCAGATGCTTTGCTGAGGTGGATCTTTCCAGATGCATCAGTATTCCTAAAGAGCTTTGATGTGTGGATGGAAGAATTTTCCAAAATTGCTTTTAAGAATGATATTGTTTATTCAGAAACAAATTTCTACGGATCTTCTATTTGGCATCCACCTGGTGCAGAGTTTGATGTATCTGTTTTAGAAGAAATAACCTTTGAATCCATTCAATTGGATCGAATTGAGGTAGTTGCAAATTTTTTTGAAGAATTTAAAAAATATCATCCTGAGGATTCGTGGTATTTGGCATTTATTGCCGTTGACCCTGCGCAACAAAGAAAAGGCATTGGTTCTTTTTTACTTAAAGAGGCGTTGCAGATGATAGATGAAAAGGGCGATAGAGCTTATTTGGAGGCTTCTAATGAGCAGAATAAAGCTCTATATGAAAGACATGGTTTTGTAGAAATCGGGAAAGTACAGATAAAAGATTCTCCTGCTGCATATCCCATGATAAGAGATCCGCAATAAATCTTTATCCTTTTTATTCTTTCCCAGTCCAAGCAAAGATACTAAAATACATGTAATGGAAACAGGTGAACTAAAATCTACCCTTGCCAATCTTCGAGATCGCATGATTGATCTCCGGGGGCATCTTTGACGTTGCTAATAAAGAAAATTCTTTAAAAGAAACTAATATTAAATTATCTGATGAGTCTACTTGGTCTAATTTAGAGCTCTCTCAATCTCTTAACAAAGAAAAAGCAGATCTAGAGAAATTTTTAAATTCTTTTTTATCAGTCGAAGAAACAATTAATGACAATATTGATCTTTTGGACATAGCGATTGAGGAATCAGATGATGGTTCCATCAATGAAATTAATAAAGAAACTCAATCTCTTATTTCAGACGTAGAAAACTTAGAGTTTAACCGAATGTTTTCTAACAAAATGGATCCTAATTCAGCATTTATTGATATTCAGTCAGGTTCGGGTGGAACTGAAGCACAAGATTGGGCTGAAATGTTGTTAAGAATGTATACAAGATGGGCTGAGAAACATGAATTTTTAGTTTCTGTTATTGAGCACTCTCCTGGAGAGGTGGCAGGGATTAAATCAGCATCATTGTTAATAAAAGGCAGTTATGCATATGGATGGCTAAGAACAGAAACCGGCGTACATAGATTGGTTAGAAAATCACCTTTTGATTCAGGAAGCAGGCGACACACTTCTTTTGCTTCTGTATTTATTTCACCAGAAATTGATGAATCAATTGAAGTTGAATTAAATCCCGCAGATGTAAGAATTGATACTTATAGAGCGTCTGGTGCAGGAGGCCAGCATGTTAATAAAACAGATTCAGCGGTGCGTTTAACTCATGTTCCAACAGGCACAGTTGTTCAGTGTCAAAGCGATCGATCTCAACATAAAAATAAAGATAATGCCTTCAAACAAATGAAATCTAAACTGTATGAGCTAGAATTACAAAAACAGAAAGATGAGCAGCAGTTATTAGAAGATAGTAAGTCTGATATTGGTTGGGGTAGTCAAATTCGATCGTATGTATTAGATCAATCTCGTATCAAAGACTTAAGAACTAACGTCGAAAGTGGTAACATTTCCTCAATCCTAGACGGCGATATAGATATTTTTATTAAGGCCAGTCTAACTCAAGGAGTATAAATGAGTGATTCAAATATTGGTGGTGAAGCCTCTATCTTAGAGGAAAGGCGAAGAAAGCTTGAAGAGCTAAGGGCTGAAAATAAAGCTTATACTAATAACTTCACCCCATCGCATTTTTCTCAATACTTGCATAATACCTATGGCCATTTAAACAAAGAGGAGCTTGAAAAAAAGAAAACTCAAGGCATCTCTTTAGCTGGCAGAATCGTCTTAAAAAGAGTAATGGGGAATGCTAGTTTTGTTACCATTAGAGATGGTCAAGGTGATATCCAAGTATATGTAACTAAGAATAATATTGATCTAGATTTATATAAAGATTTTAAAAGTTGGGACTTAGGGGACATTATTGGAGTTACAGGCAAACTCTTTAAAACCAAGACAGAAGAATTAACTATGGAAGCCTGGGATATTTTACTAATTACAAAATCTTTAAGACCTATGCCTGAAAAGCATAAAGGCCTTGCTGATATTGAAATTAAGTACCGCCAAAGATATTTAGATTTAATGAGCAGCCCTGAATCAAAGGATATTTTTATTAAACGCTCTAAAATTGTTGCTTCTATACGATCTACCATGCTCGATGATGGCTTTTTAGAAGTTGAGACACCAATGATGCACGCTATTCCTGGTGGTGCTGTTGCTAAGCCTTTTATTACGCAACACAATGCTCTAGATAGAGAGTTATTTCTTAGAATAGCTCCAGAACTCTATTTAAAAAGACTTTTGGTAGGAGGTTTTGATAAGGTTTTTGAAATAAATAGGAGTTTTAGAAACGAGGGCTTATCAACTAAACATAACCCTGAATTTACAATGTTGGAGTTTTATGCAGCCTTTGCTTCATTTCAAAGCACAATGGATTTTACTAAGCTTATTATTCAATCAGCATCTCAAGCAGTAAGTAATAGTGGTGAAATAGAGTGGGGCAAAGATAAAATAAATCTTTCTAATTTTTCTGTAAAAACTATTCACGATCTAGTCCTAGAATTTAATAAAGAATTAAGTCAAGCTGATCTATCTGATCTTAAAAAACTTCAAAATTATTCAGATACTATCAAGCTTACATACAAAGATTCTTGGGGTGCTGGAAAAATATTATTGGAGATATTTGAAAAGACAGTTGAATCAAAGCTTATTCAACCTACTTTTGTTACAGACTACCCTGTAGAGGTTTCTCCTTTATCTAGAAGAAATAATGAAAATCCATTGATCGCTGATAGATTTGAGCTATTTATTGGTGGAAAAGAAATTGCTAATGGCTTTTGTGAGCTAAACGATCCCGATGATCAGGCAGATAGATTCCGTGATCAGGTAAAGGCTAAAGCTGATGGCGATGATGAGGCAATGGGTTTTGACGAAGACTACATAACAGCTCTTGAGCATGGTATGCCACCAGCTGTGGGGGTTGGGGTTGGAATTGATAGATTAGTTATGATGCTAACCAATCAGAGCTCTATAAGAGATGTTATTTTATTTCCTCAATTAAAATCTTAATAAGAACTTACCATCTATATTTTTCAAAATTTTCTGGATTGGCCCAGCCTTCAGGGTTATTCCATCCTCTTTTATTATTATAGGTTTTTAAGTTATATGAATAGACCCTAGCAGGCTTTATTTCAATATCATGAGTAAAGCCAAGTTCTAGAAATGATTGATGATCTTGTTCATCATCATTTTTTTTAATGATAAGAATTTTTTGAGCAAGAGTATTTTTAATTAAACCAATTTGAGTTTTTGATATAGGCATATCATCAAAAATTATGCATAGATCATTTGGTTCGCCTGCATTACCATCAAGATGCTCTAGGTTTAAAATTGATAAATTATCAAGAGCATCCTCGCAAACCTCAGCAAAGGCACTTAAATCCTGTTTAGAAATCGCTAAAACTGATTTGACTATTTCATTGCGGATAACTTCAATCAGAAATTTATTTAATCCACTTGTGCTCATTTATTTTAATAAATCTTCTACAGCGGCCCTTTCTTCAATCAATTCATCTGTTGAGATTTTAATTTTCTCCTTAGCAAAATCAGACAAGGTAATATCTCTAACGATCTCAACTTTTCCATCTGGAGTAGTCATTAACGGCATGCCGCAAATAATTCCATCAGGTAGATCATAGCTACCATCTGTCATTACTGCAGCGCTAAAGCAATCTCCAGACTGAGTAGAGTTTTCGCAAGCAACTACAGTGTCTAAAGCTGCTTTTGCTGCTGAAGTTGCAGAGGAGGCACCACGTGAATCAATAACAGCTTTGCCTCGTTGTTGAACAATCGGTAAAAATTCATTATTTATCCAATCCATATCATTGATTAAATCTTTCCCAGGTGTTCCGTTAGAAATAACATTTTCAAAATCAGGATACATCGTTGGGCTATGATTGCCCCAAATGATCATCTTGGTAATCTTTGCGATTCCAGTATTAAGTTTTTTGGATAGGACTGATCTTGCTCTACTAGAATCAAGCATCGTCATTGCCATCCAAAGTTGAGATTCATTGTTAGCAGCATGTTTTCCAATTAAAGCATTTGTATTTGCAGGATTACCTACCACTAAGATTTTTGCATCTGGTTTTCCATATTTACCAATTGCTTCGCCTTGCCCAACAAAAATACCGCCATTGATTTGGAGCAGATCTGCGCGCTCCTCAATTTTTTTACCATTAAATACAATTCCCCTTGGGATACTTCCAACCAATAGAAACCAGTCAGCATCTTTGGCAGCTTCTTCAAAGTTTGAGGTGTGATTAACGTTCCCCATCTTAGGAAAGTTAGAATCCTCCAGCTCCATAACCAGGCCTTCTAATTTATCAACCACTTGAGGGATTTCTACCAATTCTAGGTCAACTATCTTATCTCCAAAGGCATTGCCATCTACTAACCTTGGTATTAAAGAATAACTGATTTGACCAGCAGCGCCAGTAACCACAACTTTGATTTTATCTTTCATGAAAATCCTTAAAATATATTCTTGGTTATTATATTCCTAAACGTTAAATTAATTCGTGGGCCAATCGTTTTTTTGTCTTTTTTTATACAATGGAGGCAATTTTTTAAGTTTAGATTCAATTGAATTAAAAAAATTGTCTTCAATTCGAATTTTTAGATCGTTGTGAGCTACAATTTCATTCTTCATTACAGAGTTAGTATAGATATGTTTTCATTAAATCCAATTGGTCAATTCAGTGAGTAAAGTATTAATTATTGGAGGAGGTCATGCGGGTGCTAATACAGCTTTTACTCTTAGAAAAGATGGATTTGAAGGAGAGATAAACATTGTATCTGATGAAGACTATCTTCCTTACCATAGACCCCCGTTATCTAAAGATTTTTTAAAACAAAAGATTCCAGTAGATAAGCTTAGCTTTAAACCAGATAAATTTTATGCAGATCAAAATATTTCTATTTATCTTAATACTCGCATCGATTCTATTGACCTAAAATCCAATCAAGCACATACATCAGAAACTTCTTTTGATTTTGACTATTTAGTTTTTGCAACTGGAGCTTCCCCTCGACTATTGTCTATTGAAAATGCTGATGCTAATAATTTATTTTATTTAAGGCAGATTACTGATGTGCTATCTATGCACCAAGAAATTAGTTCGGCTAAAAATATAGTTCTTATTGGTGGAGGTTATATAGGTCTTGAAGTTGCTTCAGCAATGATCGAGCTTGGTTTAAAAGTTACAATTTTAGAAGCAGAGGATCGAATTCTTAAAAGGGTGACGAGTCCAGAGCTATCAAAATTTTATAATGATTTTCATACTAAGAAAGGCGTTGAAATTATTTGCAATGTTAGAGTGAACGGTTTAATAGCTAAAAATCAAATAATTAGTGCAATTTCCTTAGAATCAGAAGAGAGCATTGTTGCTGATATGGTTCTTGTAGGAATAGGAGCAATTCCAAATACTCACCTTGCTGAATCAATTGATATTGAATGTGAAAATGGAATAAAGACAGATAAATATTGCAGAACCTCAGTTCCTAATATTCTTGCTGTAGGTGATTGCACATCTTCTTTTAACACTCTTTTTAATAAAGAGTTTAGATTGGAAAGTGTTCCCAATGCTTTAGCGCAGTCAAAAGTTGCCTCTTCTTCAATTGTTGGTAATGATCTTTTTAATAATGAGATGCCATGGTTTTGGTCTGATCAGTATGATTTAAAATTGCAAATGGCAGGTCTATCACACGGGTATGATGAATGTCATATTCTTGGTGATGTTGATTCTGCTGAATTTATAGCCTGCTATGGAAAAGATGGGTATTTAATTGCAGTAGATAGCGTGAATCAATCCAAGCCGTTCATGCTTTTCAAACGGGCTCTTGGCAATGGTTTTAAATTAGAGATGGATCTTATAAAAAATGAAAATTTTCAACCTGAGTCCATTTTTTCAGGTTCAAATTAGTTAAAATATCTAATCTAATACGGAGACAACTATGACAATAAGATTTGATGACAAAGTAGCAATTGTAACTGGTGCTGGTGGTGGTCTAGGGAAGCAACATGCTCTTGAATTTGCTCGAAGAGGCGCTAGGGTTGTTGTCAATGATCTAGGAGGCGCCATTGATGGATCTGGTGGCGCAAGTGATGCAGCCAATGCTGTTGTTGAGGAAATCAAAGCCGAAGGAGGGAAAGCTATTGCCAATGGCTCTAGTGTTGCAGATCAGGAGGGCGTATTGAAGATGGTTGCCGAAACCATGGAGAAATGGGGCCGTATTGACATCCTCGTAAATAATGCAGGAATATTAAGAGACAAAAGTTTTCATAAAATAACCACTGAAGAGTTTGATCAAGTAATGGATGTCCATTTTCAAGGTAGTTTTTATGCCTCACATGCTGTATACCCCATCATGAGAGAGCAAAATTTTGGCCGAATAATTTTTACAACATCATCAGGAGGTCTTTGTGGTAATTTCGGTCAAGCAAATTATGGTGCTGCAAAAATGGGAATGATCGGGTTGATGAATTGTTTAAAAATTGAAGGTCAAAAATATAATGTTTTCTCAAGCGCTGTTGCTCCGGTTGCTTTATCAAGAATGACTGAATCTTTATTTCCAGAAGGTATTGGTGAGAGATTTATGCCGGAGTATGTAACCCCAGCTGTTGTCTATTTAGCAAGTGATGAAGGCCTAAATGGTGCAATTATTGGTGCCGGCGCAGGAGTTTATACTAGATTTAGAATCTTTGAAACAATGGGTCTTAGCCTAGGTACTGGAGATGAAATGACTCCTGAAAATATAGCTGCTGGTTGGGATTCAGTTTCTGATATGGATGATGCAAGAGAACTTTTTAGCGGTCCAGAGCAAACTATTAAAATTCTTGAGCAGGCTGATAAATCTTAAGCTTTAAAACTAGGACGTTCAGACATTAATTTAGTATGTCTTTCTATTTCAGGGTAATCTCCAAGATCTAATTGATTCAAATCAATAAAAAAATCTGTTGTAGTTATCATTTGGATATCAGCAAAAGTATATCTGTCCCCCGCAGCAAATTTTGACTCTGAGAGAACCCCATTGAAATAATTTAGCGATTTAATGCCAATTTTTTTTTGTTGCTCACCATAGTCTTTGTTTTGAGTTTCTAAGCCCGATATTGCAGGATGTAGATGTCTAAATCCCATAGCTAAAGGTATCATAAGTTCGTTATATATTCGGGCTTGCCACATTTCAATTGATGCAATTTCAATTGGGCTTTCACCAAATAAGTTGGGTTCAGGGTAGACAGATTCAAGATATCTACAAATAGCAGTCGATTCCGTGATCACTGTGCCATCATCTAGTTGAAGTGCCGGAATTCTTGAGTTAGGAGCAATAGCACGATATTCAGGTGTCTTATGCTCACCTTTCATCAGATCAATTTCTATCATTTTCACATCAGATATTTTTTTTTCAGCCAAAAACATCCTTACTTTTCTTGGGCTATTGGCCATTTTGTTGTCATATAATTTCATTTTTTATCTTCTCCAGCTTTTTTATTATTGTAATAGCCCTTAAAAGCTATATATGTTTGTATTAAATTTGCAATAACAAATGCAGGCAAATCAACAAATACAAAAACTAAAGCACCCCCAAATCTACTTATTCCGGTCAAAATATAGCCATTGAGTCTTGTATCATGCTTAACTGAGCTGACCAATATAAGACTAATTATGCTCAATACTAAGATGACCCATTGTCCATATTGTAAGAAATTTTCAATCACTTAAATCACTCCTATTTTTGAGCCAACCCATGATTTATCTTTTCTGCTTCGGCCCAATCCCGTGGAAGCAATCTAGAAACAATTAAGAAACTAATCATTGATGGAATAAGTAAAAACGAGGTAACGCTCATAGCATACCTGATTGATTCAATTTCCCCATTGGTTTTGTTAAATATATCTATCATCCAACCAGTAAAACTTGGTCCTCCTCCAAGCGAGATCATATTAAGAATAAAAAAGAACAAAGCTGTAGACATAGCTCTCATGTTTATGGGTGCCAGGGTTTGAGCAATAGCAAAGCTTGGTCCAAGCCATGTTCCAAAAAAAAGTAAGAACAAAGTAGTTAATAAAAGATGTATTTCAACTGTTGGAACCCACCAAGAGTAAATAGTTATTGGCAGGCAGATGCCAATTGCTATGGCAGGCAACCATCCATAGGCACGTATGTCTCTTTTACCCCATTTATCAGCTAACCTTGCTCCAAAAAAAGCACCTCCAGCATATGTTGTTCCATTTATAATTCCTAAAATAATTACTAGTGTTTTAAAATCAAAATTTGGATCCAATGTTATTAGATATTTAGTTTGAAATGCTGCAGCAGAATACGACACAAAGGCTCCAAAGGCACTTCCAAAGCACATAGCGCGCCATGCAGGAATCTTTAGCAGAGTTCTTATTGATTCTATAAAGGGAGGTTTAATTATTTCAGTTTGCTGATCAAATTCCATCGCCCCTCTTATTGGTTCTCTAATAACCAATTTCACAACAACCGCTAATGCAATACCTGTTAGACCTAGAAAGATAAAAATTTGCCTCCAATTTACCTCTTCATTAGATGCTCCCATAAGAGAGGCTGTAGCAAAATATGCTGCCATTACTCCCAATGGAATTCCCATTGAGTAAACTCCTAAAGCGCTTGCTCTTTCTTCTTTTGGATACATATCTGAAATAATTGAAT
>CAYUHD010000031.1:0-16529 GCA_964444385.1 uncultured Gammaproteobacteria bacterium | reverse complement strand
AATGCCACCGCTTCTTTTCCATCAAGCAATCTATGATCATAACTAAGAGCTAAATACATCATTGGTCGAATAACTACTTCGCCATCTATGGCAACTGGTCGATCTTGAATGGTATGCATTCCTAAGATAGCAGTCTGAGGAGCATTTAAAATTGGAGTAGATAATAATGATCCAAAAACACCGCCATTAGAAATGGTAAATGTGCCTCCTTTCATTTCCGAAATTGAGAGCTTTCCATTCTTGGCTTTATCTGAATAATCTAAAATTGATTTTTCAACATCTGCTAATCGTAAATTATCTGCATCTCTTATTACAGGAACTACTAAACCTCTCTCTGTAGAAACGGCTACACCTACATCTTGATAACCATGATAAACAATATCATTACCATCGATGGATGCATTGACCACCGGAAACTTCTTTAGAGCTTGCACTGCTGCTAGCACAAAGAAACCCATAAAACCTAACTTTACACCATGCTCTACGTGGAAATCTTCTCCAAATTTAGCTCTCAAGTCTTTAATAGGTTTGAGATCAACTTCATTAAATGTTGTTAGCATTGCTGTTTCTTGCTTAACGCTTAATAATCTATTAGCTATTGTTAAACGCAGCCTAGACATTGGTACTCTTTCTTCCAACCTATCAGTAGAAGTTGAAGAAAGTCTAATATCAGAAGAATCATTAACATTTTTATCTATATTTTGTTCTTGATTTTGCTGAGCAGATTCATCTAAATGATTGACTATATCTGCCTTGGTAATTCTCCCGTCTTTACCTGATCCATCAATTTTCTTTTCATCCAATTTATGTTCCTTTAACAATTTTTTAACTGCAGGTCCATTTGCTTTAGAATTATTTTTATCTGAATTAATAGTTTTTGCTTTTGTTAGTTCCTTAGGTTTAGAAATATCTATATTTACAGATTGATCAGGGGTCTCAGTTTGGGCACCCTCTTCAAATTCTCCTATTAATTCAGCACTTAAAACAGTTGCTCCAGCTGGTTTCAAGACTTTAGATATCACCCCATCAAAAGGAGCTACAATCTCTAGAACAACTTTATCAGTTTCAATTTCTGCAATAACTTCATCTTGTTTAACAGTTTCGCCTTCTTTCTTGACCCAGTTTGCAATAGTTCCATCTACTACAGATTCTGGGAATGTGGGGGATTTAATTTCTATTGACATAATTACTCTCTAGGATGTTAAAGCCTCTATAAGTAAAGCTTCTTGTTGTTGATTGTGTAACTTATTTAAACCAACAGCTGGAGCTGCTGATGCTTTTCGGCTAATTAACTCAATTTGAATTGAATTGATTCTATCTAAAACTATTTGTAGTCTGTGTCGATGGCTAAACCATGCTCCTTGATTACTTGGTTCTTCCTGACACCAAATGAATTTACTGGTGTTCTCATATGTCTTTATGATCTTTTCAAGTGTGTCATAAGGAAATGGATATAGTTGTTCAATTCTTAATAAAGCTATATTTTTAATATCAAGCTCTTCTCTTTTCGATGCCAAGTCATAATATACTTTTCCTGAACACATAATAATCTTCTCTACATCTTCAGGATTTTGAAGCGTGTCATCAATAACATACTCAAATGATCCTTCAGTTAAGCTCTCAATCGAGGTGACGGCTTGGGGGTTCCTTAATAAACTTTTTGGAGAAATCACCACCAGCGGTCTTCTCATCTTTCGAATCGTTTGCAACCTAAGCAGGTGATATATCTGTGCAGGAGTGCTAGGAACGCAGACCTGAATATTTTCATTTGCACACAATTGCAAAAACCGCTCTAATCTAGCGCTGCTATGTTCTGGGCCTTGACCTTCATAACCATGAGGAAGAAGCATAACTAATCCTGAAAGCCTTTCCCATTTATGCTCAGCAGAAACAATAAATTGATCAATAACAACTTGAGCTCCATTAACAAAATCCCCAAATTGCGCTTCCCAGATAACTAATCCAGAAGGCTTAGTGGCAGAATAGCCATATTCAAAACCAAGTACCGCCTCTTCAGATAAAAGAGAATCATAAATATCAATTGTTGTATCTGCATTTTGAGCAATCTTAACCAATGGCATAAAGCCTTCGCCATCTTTTTGATTTAGAATAACTGCATGACGATGGGAAAATGTTCCCCTTCTTATATCTTGACCAGTAAACCTGATAGGATATCCTTGATCTAATAATGTAGCATAAGCCATATTCTCAGCAAATCCCCAATTAACTGGAATTTTTCCATCAACCATTTTAAGCCTATCAGAAAAAATTTTATCTACCTGTCTTTGTAAGACAAAATTCTCAGGCGGAGTAAAAGCTATCTTAGCCAACTCATTAAATCTATCTTTATTAAATGAAGATTTAATTTCAGCGTCTCCCCTTTGATTAATGTACGGCGTCCAATCAAACCACATAGATTTATTTGGCTGGGTAGCTAAATTATGAGCAACAGATTCTTCTTTTTCTAAAATAGATCTATAATTTTTCTCTGTTTTATCACATTCATATTGATTCGTAATACCTAGTGAAATAAGAGACTGTTGATATAAATTCTTAACAGAAGGATGGTTAGCAATCTTTTCATACATGATCGGTTGAGTTGATGAAGGTTCATCAGCTTCGTTATGGCCTCTCCTTCTATAGCAAAATAAATCTAAAACAATATCTTTCTTAAAATTATGCCTATATTCACATGCTAATTTACCTGCAAATACAACCATTTCTGGATCATCCCCATTCACATGAAGAATAGGAGCCTCAACCATCTTTGCCACATCAGTTGCATATTGCGTTGATCTAGAATCCTTTTCGTTGGATGTAGTAAAACCAATCTGGTTATTTACTATTACGTGTATTGTTCCCCCTACGCCATACCCTCTTGTTTGAGACATCTGAAGCGTCTCCATAACGACCCCTTGACCAGAAAAAGAGGCATCACCATGAATTAAAATCGGCACAACAAGTTCTTTGCTTTCATCTTTTAATCTATCCTGCCTTCCGCGCACTGACCCAAGAACCACAGGATTAACAATCTCAAGGTGAGAAGGATTATTAGCTAGAGAAACATGCACTTCTCCATTAGGAGTTAATATATTTGATGAGAAACCTAGATGATATTTAACATCTCCTGAGCTTGCTCCGTCTAACTCAAAATTTTCTTCAAATTCAGTAAATAATTCTTTTGGTGATTTTCCTAAAATATTTACTAATAAGTTTAACCTTCCTCTATGAGCCATACCAAAACAAATCTGTTCTGCTCCAAAAATTCCACAATTTTGTATTAAACTATCCACTAAGGGGATCAAAGATTCAGCCCCATCAATTCCAAATCTCTTTATGCCTGGATATCTTGATGCTAAGAATTTTGCAAGACCCTCTGCAGAACTTAATCGTTTTAAAATATACTTTTGCTCATCTGGATTAAAATTTAATTTTCCTAAATTCGGTTCTAGTCGTCTTTGAAACCAAGTTCTCTCAGACAGTGACGAGATATAGTTATACTCAATCCCTAAAGTACCACAGTATATTTTTTCTAAAGCTTGAATAATTTCAGATAAAGTTGCTGATTTTTTGCCTATCTTTAATGAATCTGTATCAAAAACCTTAGATAAATCTGATTCGCTTAGACCATGAAATCCTATATCTAAAGCATCAGAATGACGAATAGGTTTTAATCCCAAAGGGTCTAATTTAGCTTTTTGATGTCCTCTATTTCTATAAGCCTGAATCAATTGAATGACTTTAACTTGTTGGGAATTAGTTTTACTTTCCTTAGAGATAAAGTTAATAGGAGGATTAACCTTTTCTTCTTTAAATCTATTAATTATTTCTTGATGAGATATATCTTCTTGCCCACCATTAACTTGAGGCAAAGAATCAAAGTATATTTTCCAATCATCAGGAATTGATGAAGAGTCCTCTAAGTATGACTCATATAAAGATTCTAAATATGAACTCTGAGCACTTGCTGTATGCGAGGTAGACCAAAATGTCTCCATGTTATTCATTTTGAATCTCAGTTCACTCCATCAGAGACAATTATGTGTTCTTTTTTCTTGTCAGAAAGAAGCATTGATTTAATTTCACCAATTGCTTTATTGGGATTTAAATCTTTTGGGCAAACATTTACACAATTCATAATCCCATGACATCTATATACGCTAAATGGATCAGATAGCCCCTCCAACCTTTCAAAAGTTTTTGTGTCTCTTGAGTCAGCGATAAATCTATAGGCCTGCAACAATGCAGCTGGGCCAACGAATTTGTCTGGATTCCACCAAAAAGAGGGGCAACTAGTCGAACAACAAGCACATAAGATGCACTCATATAAGCCATCTAGCTTGTCTCTATCTTCAGGTGACTGCAATCTCTCTTGAACCGGTGGCTCATTTTCATTTTGAAGAAAAGGTTTAATTTTATCGTATTGAGCATAGAACTCAGTCATATCAACTACTAGATCGCGAATAACTGGCAAGCCTGGTAATGGCTTTAATTCAATTTTATTATTTTTAATCACTTGTGAAATTGGTGTAATGCAAGCAAGTCCATTTTTTCCATTGATATTCATTCCATCGGAACCGCATACCCCTTCTCTGCAAGATCGTCTGTATGATATTGAGGAATCTTGTTCTTTCAGAAGATTTAATAATTCCAGCAACATAATATCTTTTTCAGGTTTCTTGATAGAGTATGTTTGCGTATAAGGAAACTTATCAGTTTCGGGGTTATATCTATAAATATTTACATCAATCATTTTTCAATTTCATATAAAATTAGTATTTTCTAACCTTTGGTTCAAAAGTATCCACTTGAACGGGCTCAAAATTTACATCTCTTTTGCTCAAAGTTTTTTGAATTGGGTCGTATAAAGAATGGCACAGCCAATTCTCATCATCACGTTCCTTAAAATCATCTCGCGCATGAGCGCCTCTACTCTCAGTCCTCTGGAATGAAGCAATTGCTGTAGCTTCTGCAACTTCGAATAAATTCTGAAGCTCTAACGCCTCTACTCTACTAGTATTAAAAGCCATGCTCTTATCTTTAAGGTGTAAATTAGAAATCTTTTCTCTTATATCTCTAAGTGCAGCAACACCTTTTTCCATATAGTCACCTCTTCTAAAAACACCAAAATAATTTTGCATAACAGATTGAAGCTCTCTCTTTACCGCAGCAACTTCAAAACCTTCACTTGAGGAATTAACCTTATTAAGGCTTTCTAATGATTTGTTAATATCATCACTATTAGCATCCGCAACTCCACCACCTGTTTTTAATGCTTCTTGAATATGCAAACCAGCCGCCCTTCCAAAGACGACTAGATCAAGAAGTGAATTCCCTCCAAGTCTATTAGCACCGTGAACAGAAACACATGCTGCTTCTCCAACTGAAAATAAACCAGAAATAATTTCATCTACACCATTTGATTGCGTATATGCCTGCCCATGAATATTGGTTGGTGTGCCGCCCATCATGTAATGGCACGTAGGAACAACTGGGATTGGGTTGTATATAGGATCAACTCCAGCAAATGTTCTTGAAAGCTCACATATTCCAGGCAACTTTACATTTAATACATCAGCGCCCAAATGATCTAACTTTAAAAAAACGTGATCTTTATTTTCACCGCATCCTCTGCCTTCTAGTATTTCTAAAACCATCGATCTTGCAACTACATCTCTTCCAGCTAGATCTTTTGTATTGGGTGCATATCTTTCCATAAACCTTTCACCATCTGCATTAATTAAATAGCCTCCTTCTCCCCTGCAACCCTCTGTAACTAATGATCCTGCTCCATAAATTCCAGTTGGATGGAATTGCCACATCTCCATGTCTTGAGCTGGAAAACCAGCCCTTAGAGCCATCCCCAATCCATCTCCAGTATTAATTAAAGCATTTGTAGTTGATGAATATATTCTTCCAGCACCACCTGTAGCCATGACTGTTGCTTGAGATTTGAGATATGCAACCTCACCAGACTCTATTGAAAATGCAATAACGCCTGTTACTTCCTTAGACTGATTGAGTACTAAATCTACTGCAAACCATTCATTAAGAAAATTAGATCCTTCCTTTATATTATTTTGATAAAGAGTATGAAGGAGTGCATGACCTGTTCTATCTGCTGCTGCACAAGTTCTTGCTGCCTGGCCACCTTTACCAAAATCTTTAGATTGGCCACCAAAAGGACGTTGATATATCCTTCCATTCTCAAATCTAGAAAATGGTAAGCCCATGTGTTCAAGTTCAAATACTGCCTTAGGCCCCTCTGAACACATATATTCAATTGCATCCTGATCACCAATGTAATCTGAGCCTTTTACAGTGTCATACATATGCCATCGCCAATCATCATTTGGATCTGCGCTTGCAATAGCACATGTAATACCTCCCTGAGCTGAAACAGTGTGAGATCTTGTTGGAAAAACTTTTGAAACAATAGCAGTCTTCAGCCCAGATTTAGCCAGCTCTAGGGAAGTTCTCATACCTGAACCTCCACCACCAATAATGAGAGCATCAAATTCTAAAATTCTGATATTTGATGAATTATAAATCTCCATACTAAAACCAGATAATTAAAAAATAAAAAATAATAAGAGAGAGACCTAGCAAAATAAAAATCAACTCAAAACATTTTCGTAAAAAATTAGCATATGTTGAGAGAAATGAAGAAACGAAGCTTAATGTCCTTGTTGTAAGATAATCAGTACCAATAGTCCACAAACCAACAAATGCATGAAGGCAAGCCAAAATTATAAAAATACTTAGCAAGACTTTTAATGTAAAGCTGTCATTCACAAACTTAAAACTAAAACTACCCGTAAATAAAATAAAATCTAGATACCCTAGAAATAGAAGAAAATAAATAGCTGTATATCTTTGCAAGAACCAAATAAATTTTCCTAATTTCATAGAAATATCCATATTGTAAGAAGAGCATTCAAAATAAATACAATTAAAGTAACTATTGCAGAAGTATTTGATGCAGAAAGAGTTTCGCTAATCAGATTAAAGTCCATAAGCATGTGACGAATACCGGCTAAAACATGATATTCAAATATTAAGACATTAAAAAGAACAAATGTTCTTAAAAAAATTGATGAATTGTAGGTATCAATAAATAAATAAAATGAGGGTTCGCTTTCAAATAGTATATTTAAGATATATACAGAAACTGGGAGAACCATAAAAAAAATAAGCATACCGGAAACTCTATGTGTTATTGATAGAAAGGCAGATAAGGGAAGCTGAATTTTAAATAAATTAATAAAAACTGGTTTAGTAGACATTTGTTTACTTTATGGTGCTTTACTAGTCTAGATTATACGAAATATACAGGAGAAAATCTTATTTTTTTGTCTTTTTGACGTGCTTGATTAATCTCTTTTTCTTCTTAATTTGCCGAGAAGAAAGTTCATTTTTCTTACCTTCAAAAGGATTGACACCTTTCTTAAAAATAATACTTAATTCAACACTACTTAAGTTGAGCTCTTCTCTAAATGAATTAATTAAATAGCGTTTATAATTCAATGGAATTTTACTTGAAAAATTTGAATGAATTATAAATTTCGTTGGGTAAATGCCCCCAAAATGGACATATCTCATTTTAATTTGTCTACCTGAGATGCTTGGGGTATTTGTTGAGGTGGTAAATTTTAGAAGCAGTTTATTCAACTTGCCAGTAGAAAATTTCGTCTTTGCTAATTTATTTACCCTTAGCAAAGTATTAAAAAGTTTCTTAAATCCTCGTTTATAAAGAGCAGAAATCTCAACTATAACTAAATCATTTAATGCAGAGTTTTGAAACTTTTTAGTTTCTTTAAGATTGATTAAGTCATCTGAAGATAACTCATCAATTTTATTTATAGCAACAACTACTGGCTTTCCATACCCTCTTATCAAATTTAAAATTCTAAGATCTTGATCTACGATTCCCTCGGATGCATCAATAAGCATTAGAACAATGTCAGATTCTTCAACTGCATGCATAGCTCTAACATAAGAAAAATACTCTACTGCATGACTTTGTTTATATTTTTTTCTGATACCAGCTGTATCAATAAAAATAAAATCCTCTTCATCAAAAACAAATGGAACATGAATCGAATCTATTGTTGTCCCTGGTATATCTGAAATAATTAGACGATCTTGTTTAGTAAATTGATTAATAAATGTAGACTTGCCTGAATTCGGTCTGCCTATAACGGCTATTTTTGTTCCTAATAACTCTTCGCCAATATTATGATTAGAGATTTCAATAAATTGTTTTGAAATATGTGTTTTTAATTCCTTGATTCCTAGTGAGTGCTCTGAGCTAATTTCGAGGATTTTTTCACAACCATGATTCAAAAGATCTTCCTTGGCATTAGATCTTTTCTTTATATCAATTTTATTTAATACAACGAGAAATTTTTTATTCATTTTTCGTATTGATTGAAATAAATCTATGTCATCAGAAGTTAGCTCTTGTGATGCATCAATCATTAACAATATAAGATTTGAATCCTCAGCTGCTAATAGAGCTTGGTGAGTTATTGCAGCGCTGAATTCTGTAATTTCAGAGCCAATTCCCCCAGTATCTATTACTAAATATTTCTGATCTTCTAGAATGGTATAACCAATATTTCTGTCCTTTGTAAGACCTGAAAAATTCGAGACAATTGCATTCCTGCTTTTTGTTAGCTTATTAAATAAAGAAGATTTGCCTACGTTGGGTCGGCCAAGAATTGCTATAGAATTTAACATTTTGAAAAGGCATTTTAGAGCTTAATTGCAACTATATTAGATTCCTGATCAATAACATACGCAAATTCTCTAAAAGTAACAATACTCATAACTGGATTTCTAGAAACTTTTTTTCTTCCCACAGTAATTCCAGTTAAAGGGTTTATAACATGCACATAGCCTTCCAAATCTCCAACTAACATCATATTTTTATATGCAACTCCATTTGAAAGCTCTCTCCTTAGATACTCTTCAGAAGTCCATGAAGGTGCTAAATTTGTCATAGAGAATGAAAGAATTGATCCATTATCTTGAATAACCATTATCATATTATTGACTACTACAGGTGAGTGGAAAGATGAGGCTTTGGCATTCCAAACGGGTCTTTTCTGAGTTATATCGAACGCAGTTAAATTGCCCTGGTAATTAGTAGCAAATATTAATTGCTTTGCTAAAACTGGTGCAGAATCAGCATCTATTAAGTTTTCAAGTTCTGATGAACCTTCTACAAATGAGATAGGGGCATCCCAGAGAAAGAAACCTGTATCTAATTGAAATGCTCCCAAGCGTCCATTATCAAAACTTGAGAAAACGATGCCATTTTCTATTATAGGTTCACCTGTCCCTCGCACAGTTAAAGCAGGTAATTGAGATCTAAATGACCATTTTTTTTCACCTGATGAGGAGCTTAGCGCAACCAGTTCACCTACAGAATTTTTTACAAGTATTAAAGAAGCGCTAACCAATGTGTTAGACAGTACCTCGCCACCAATATTTTTTTCCCAAAGAATGTCTTGGGTTTCGGAATCAATAGCTATAACAAAACCATTTACATCTGATACTATTAATTTTCCAAAGCCAGAAGCTGCACCTGCCGCTAATTCACGATCAAGATTAATTTTCCAATTAATTTTTCCAGACTGAGGATTAGATGAAGTAATGTTTCCTTCAGGATCAGCAATTATCATGTTTCCTGAATAAAAAGACGGTTTGAAAGAACCTAAGCTATTTTCTCCTTTAAATGATTTTTTCCACTCTAGATAAATTGGATATTCATTTTGAATGGACTGAAGAGCAACTGGTTCAATACTATCTTCATCCGAATCATCTAACCAAAAATCTAATGTGGAACATGAAGAAGCGAGTATTAAAAAAATACTAAGTAATATATTTTTTTTCATTAGTCTTAATTATTAATTTTATTAATCTTCATTTTTAAAAGAGACTTATGAGATTCATTTTGTGCATTCTCAAGAGCCAATGAATATTGATCTAATGCCAAATTATTTTTTTCAAGACCCAATAGGGCATCTCCTCTCACTTCATAGATAAGAGAATGTTCTGAATCAGAATGAAATGATTCCAAGGCTTCCAAAGCATCTGAGTAATTCTTTTTACTTAATGCAATTCTAGCAATATTTATTTTTGCAATTGAATGAAGCATTGTGTTTCCAAATAAGCCTGATGATTCCTCCAAAAGCTCCTCAAAATCATTTAAAGCAAGGTCAAGATTACCCTCCCTAGCAAGAGATGAGCCTCTAATCATTCTTGCGAGTTGAGCATAGCCAGTGCTTGAGTACTTCTCTTGGAGTTCATTAAAATTTTCTTTGCCATCTGTTGCTTTGGCTAACTCAGCTGAAAGGCTTAAAAACCATGCATTATATATTTCAGCTGCTTTTGCATTTTGGGAAGAGGCATATGACTTATAACTTGTCGAAGAAATCAAAATTATTGAGACGATCAAAAAACTAATCAAAAGCGTGTTTTTATTATCTTTAAAAAAATTTACAAATGCTGAAAATCTTTCTTCATCCGAACTGTACTCTGCCATGATCTCTCCTAAAGATTTATGTATTTATCTATAAGTTCTTTGAGACTAAGAAGTTCCTGATCTCCATCTTCAGAAAGGTCTTTCCATATTACTTGGTTATTTTTTAATTCATCATCGCCAATAATGATCGCAAAATTACAATTATTTTTATTGGCTCTTCTGAGGTAAGATTTTAAACTTCCCTCACTTAAAAATGTATCAAGAATAATACTATTATTAGCACTTCTTAAATCATTGGCTATTTTATATGTTTTTTTATCAGTCTGCTTTCCAGCAATTATAAATCCAACTTTTAATGGTTGATTCGTCTTTTTAATATTGAGAAGTTCAATAATTCTTTCAACTCCTATAGCAAAACCAATGGCATGCATGTCCTTACCGCCAAGTTGATTTGATAAATTGTCGTATCTGCCCCCTCCGAGAATGGCATCTTGTGCTCCAAGCTCTTTTGAAACACTCTCAAAGACAACACCCGTGTAATAATCTAAGCCCCTGACCAAGGATTGATCAATCTGAATGCGGCATTGATCTTTAAATGCATTAACAAGATCTTTTAAAAAGTTTTTTGATTTTTTTGAAATAAAGTCATTAAATTTAGGTGCATTTTTAAGTAGTTCTTGAGTAGATTTTTCTTTTGAGTCTAATACCCTTAGAGGATTAGATTTTAATCTTACCTGATCTTTTCCATGTAACTCTTCTAAGTGAGGCTCTAAAAATGAAACGAGTGATGTGCAAAATTTTTCTTTTGCTTGGGTATCTCCAAGATGGTTGATTTTGATTGTATAGTCTTGAATGCCTAAAGATTGATGAATCTGTAAAACCATAGCAATTAATTCATACTCAGACGCCCCTTCTTCAAATCCAAGGTACTCAACGCCTATCTGATGAAACTGTCTATATCTTCCTTTTTGCGGTCTTTCATATCGAAACATTGGCCCTTGATACCACAATTTATGCTTATCCTGTTCTTGCTTTTTTTGAATAACTGCTCTGATTACACTAGCTGAACCCTCTGGTCTAAGGCTAATGCTTTCTTTATTCCGATCTAACAATGAATACAGCTCTTTGTTAACAATATCAGATGAGTTCCCCACTGATCTTGCAAAAAGCTCTGTGGACTCTATAAGTGGAGTTCGAATCTCATTAGCATTGAAAGAGTTAAAGATTTGTAAAAGCTTTGATTCAAATATATGCCATTTCTCTAAATCTTCTGGAAATAGATCAGGCATACCTCTTAATGATTGAATCTTCACTTTTTAACTTTTTGCAATAATATTTGAAGAGCTTTTCTTTTCAAGTTGCTCTTTTACTTGTTCTTCTATTGTATCAACAAGTTTCTCAGTAGAGACTTTTTTAGAAGGAGCTCCATCAACATAAAGCAAATTACTTGGGCCTCCAGTCAAACCAACATCAGCTGCCTTTGACTCACCTGGACCGTTAACATAACAACCGATTATTGCAACCTCTAAATCCTCTACAATTCCTTCAAATCTTGTTTCAAGCTCATTAACAACTTCAATAACATTAAAATTTTGCCTGGAGCAACTTGGACACGCGACTATTCTTATACCACGGGTTCTCAAATTAAGACTTTTTAAGATGTCCCAACCAATTTTTACTTCATCTACTGGATCTGAAGCAAGCGAAACCCTTATTGTATCTCCTATACCTTCTGATAAAAGCATACCCAAACCAATTGATGATTTTACAGACCCAGCTCTATAGCTGCCTGATTCAGTAATTCCTAAATGCAGTGGTTGATCCAATAATTTAGAAAACTTTCTATAACTATCCACAGTCATCTGAATGTTTGAGGCTTTAAGACTTAATTTAAAATTAGAAAAATTATATCTATCCAAAATATCTACATGTCGCAATGCAGACTCAACCAAGGCATCAGAATTAGGTTCTCCATACTTTTTTTGTAAATCTTTCTCTAAAGATCCAGCATTAACACCAATCCTTATAGGAATATTGTTATCTTTTGCAGCCTGAATAATTTCTTGAACTTTATTTTCCTTACCAATATTGCCAGGATTAATCCTAAGGCAATCGGCAGTATCAGATACAAGTAAAGCAATCTTATAGTCAAAATGAATATCTGCAACAAGAGGGACTGAAACTGAATCTTTTATTTCTTTAAATGCCTTAGCGCAATCCTTATCTGGAACAGAAACTCTTACAATATCTACACCAGCTAACATTAAGTCTTTAATCTGATTAATAGTAGCTTGAATATCAGCAGTATTAGTATTAGTCATAGATTGAATTGAAATTGGATGATCGCCACCCACACCGATATTTCCAACAAATATAGGTTTTGTTTTTTTTCTTTTTATCCAAGAATTATTCATGATTCTGATTTCACCAAATCAACATTAACACTAAGCTATATTGAATCAAGTTTATCTTGTTTAAAAAAATTATTGATCTCATCATGATTCATTTATCTCTGCATCATAAGCTTTTTCAATTTCAACCTAAGTTTTGTAAAAAATGATATTTTACATGAATTAGTTAGAGCCTTTTTCTCAGCAGTAGCATCAGCAGCTGCCACAACTTCAGCATTATAAATATCAAAAAAATCGATCTCCAAATTAAGGAATTTTGAATATTTCTTAAAATATTGAAGAGCAAACATTCTTGCAGGAAAAACTGAGTAATCACCTGATTCAATAGCTTTAATATATTCAATGTTAATTAGAGTTTCTGCTGCAACCTCATTTTCATTCATAGAGCGAAGAATACGCGCTTTCTTAAACATTTTTCCTATCTTTCCTGTATGTGCAGATTTAAGATTCATGAAGTATTAATTAAATTAATTAAGCTTTCTTTATTTTTCCCTTTCACGCTTTTGGTAAGTTTACCAACAAGTTGACCGCATGCACCGTCAATAGCATCCCCTCTAGTGATTCTAAGAGTTGTAACTAACCCTTTTTTAATAAGAAAATTTTTAAATTTTTTAATGGCATTATCTTGAGATCGCGAATAGTTGCAACCTTCAAAAGCATTAAATGGTATTAGATTAATTTTGCAAGATAATCCATTTAAAATTTTAAACAAATCTTTTGCATGGTCCAATGAATCATTCACTCCATCTATTAAAATATATTCAATAGTTATTGTTTTACGTTTACTCTGAGTCTCTAAATAATTCTTACAAGCATCTATCAGCTCATTTAAAGGATATTTTTTATTAATTGGGACTATTTCGTCTCTTAAAACATTATTTGCAGCATGCAAAGATATTGCAAGAGAAACATCAGTTCTATTAACAAGTTTCTTAATTTCCGGAACGATTCCTGAAGTACTTAAAGTAATTCTTCTTTTAGATAAACCATACGCATTTTGATGTTTCATAAGACTGATTGATGTAAGTACTGGCTCAATATTTAGAAGAGGTTCTCCCATCCCCATAAATACAACATTAGAAATTGGAGAGCTAGACTTATCATAAAAATTAGCTAACCATAATTGCCCTATAATTTCTGCATCAGATAAATTCCTTTCAAAACCATGGGCTCCTGTAGCACAAAAAGTACACTGCAGAGCACAACCAGCTTGGGAAGAAATACATAGAGTCAACCTTTTTTTTTCTGGAATCTTTACCATCTCAATCATTGAGCCTGAGTCTAGTTTAATTAAGTACTTCTTTGTACCCTCAGGAGATATCAAACACTCCTCTACAACTGGAGGTTTAACTTCAGCAATATTAGAAAGCTGATTTCTTAAATCTAGACTGAAATCAGTCATTAACATAAAATCAAGAACCCCTCTCTGATGAATCCACTTCATCAGTTGAAGTGCTCTAAAACTTGGTTGGTCTATAGAATGAAAAAATTCTGCCAATGACTCATGACAGAACCCTAGTAAATTTATTTTTTCTTTAGGCACTCAATTAAAAGATTTCACTCTCATCAAAAAAATAAGATATTTCTCTAGCTGCACTTTCTGTAGAATCTGATCCATGTACAGCATTCGCATCAATTGTTTCAGCAAAATCAGCTCTAATGGTTCCCAGATCTGCCTCACTTGGATTAGTATCGCCCATTAACTCTCTATTTTTTATGACAGCATTTTCTCCCTCAAGAACTTGAACAAACACTGGTGCAGAAGTCATGTATTCAACAAGATTTAGAAAAAAAGATCTTCCCTCATGTTCTGCATAAAATCCAGCAGCTTTTGCTTCGTCCATATGTATTAATTTACCAGCAACCACTTTTAAGCCATTTTCTTCAAAACGATCTATTATTTTTCCAATAATGTTTTTTGAAGTTGCATCAGGTTTAATAATTGAAAGTGTTCTTTGTATTGACATAAGGTTACTCCTAAATTTGCGACATTATAGGTGAGTTAATCTAATTCATCCATCCAAGCCATCTGGATTGCTTCAAGAATTTTTTCATTTGAATTTTTTGGATTACCGACAAAACTCTCTAAATTACATATTTTTTTATGCAAATCAGGAAAACTTATCCATTGAGGATCAATTTCAGGGAAATTCTCATATAATTCTATGGCTATTTCTTGTATATCTAACCAATCAATTTCCATCAATGATCCTCAGAAACTTGATTGATAGTATATTTAGGGATCTTTATAACTGTTAACTCATCTTTTGGATATACCTGACAACCTAACCTTGATTCTGCTTCAAGCCCCCAGGCCTTATCAAGAAGATCCTCTTCATCATCTGAAGCTTCTTCAAGATTGTTAAACCCTTCTTCAACTATAATGTGGCAGGTCGTACAAGCACATGACATTTCACATGCATGTTCTATACGAATCTTATTTCTTAAACATGCCTCCAAGATACTCTCGCCTTCGTAAGCTTCAATTGTAATGCCTTCAGGGCAAAATTCTTCATGAGGTAAAATTTTTATTTTTTTTTTATTTGAGATGTGTTTTTAGAATCAGAGCTTTCTTTTAAATCTATATTAAAACTCTCACCACAGCCGCAAACTGCACTTGCATTTGGATTATAAAATTGAATACCTTTATTAAACCCATCTTCTGAATAGTCGACTTTACTTCCTTTTAAAAAATTAAAACTTTTAGAGTCTATTAAGAAAGTACAGTCATCGTATTTAATGATCGTGTCATCATCATGATAACGTTCTTCATACTCAAAAAAATACTCATATCCCGAGCAACCCGCTTTTCTAACACCAATTCTTATTAATTTTTTTCCAAGTTCTTTTTCAAGCATCTTAGAAAAATGAGATATTGCCATATCAGAAAATTGAAGTTGTTCAGGCTTAAATTTTTCCATATTAAATTACTGTTTCTTCTCAAAATCATCTATTGCTTGTTGAATAGAATCTTCTGCCAAAACAGAACAATGGATTTTTATAGGAGGTAACTCTAGCGCTTCTGCAATTTCAACATTTTTTATTTGTCTGGCTTCCTCTAATGTCTTACCAACAAGCATATCTACTAGTTCACTAGAAGATGCAATTGCTGAGCCGCATCCATAGGTTTTAAATTTTACGTCTTTAATAATGTGAGTATCTCCCTTTGATTCACATTTAATCTGTAATTTCATAACATCTCCACACGCAGGTGCACCCACCATTCCAGTGCCGATATTTGCTTCTTTAGGATCGAACCTTCCAACATTAAATTTTTCAGGCTCATTAAGAGTATTTTCAAACTTATCAATTACTTTTTTACTATATGCCATAAATACCTCCCAATATTTAATGCGTTTGCCATTCTACTGAATCAAGATCAACGCCATCAAGATACATTTCCCAAAGAGGTGATAGCTCTCTGAGTCTTTCAACTGCGTGGTTAATAAGGACCAGTGTATAATCGACTTCCTCATCAGTTGTAAATCTTCCAAATGAGAATCTAATGGAGCTAGATGCTAACTCATCTTTTATTCCAAGGGCTCTTAATACATATGATGGTTCTAAACTAGCGGATGTACAAGCTGACCCTGAAGAGACAGCTATATCTTTTAAGGCCATTATTA
>CAYUHD010000030.1:0-16717 GCA_964444385.1 uncultured Gammaproteobacteria bacterium | reverse complement strand
CCTTTTAATCTTAAAAACCATTCAATTCTTTCATCAGAAATATCCATATTTTTAGTACCAAATGGATATGAAATTTTGTAATTTACAAAAGTATAGAACCCTGCATTTGCCATAGCAGCTTTATCAATCCTGGTTTCTTCACTTAATAAAAGATAGCGATGAACAAATTGTGACCCGCCAGAATGACCATAGAGTCTATATGTTGAAGTTGAAAGCTTTAATTTAGCTTTAAATAAGTCAAAGATTAAGCCCAATGAATCATTAAGGTAAAGTGATTGATTTTTTAATCGCTTGCCTTTTTCTGTGCTCATCATTAAGTAGACATATTCTGGATATGATTCTTTAGAAAATTCCGGAGCAATCAAAACAACATTTCTACCTTTTACTATAGGAAGCCAGTCATTTATATACTTTTCAGCAGTTCTTGACGCACCATGCATAATAAAAATAATTTTGGTATTAGCATCAATGGATTTTGGGGTTGAATAAAAAATATTTATATCAGGCTTATTCCAATAAGAAAAAATTACTTCCTGTATTTGACGAGCTGATAACTCAAAGGTAAAAAATATAAGTACGAATAAGGAGAGCTTTTTCATTAGTGTTGATGACTATTGGATTTTTCTAGAGTTTTACATTTCCCTCTCTCCCAATCCCCAGGCTTACAATCATAAATTATTCTTCCATGATCTTTGATTAGGTAATCTAATATTTCATGAGCATGAGCTCCAAAACCTAAAGATGCATCTTCTTGAAGCTCCTCTAAGGGAATAGTGTAGCTAGTCCAATCTTTTGGAGCTCTCCATCCTGGTGGAGGAACTAATTGAGCCCTAACACCTGAAATTGGGTGAAGAGCGCGCCACTTTCTTATCTTATTCGCCATCATTTCAACCAACTTAGGATATTTTTCTGCCAAATTATTATATTCATTTGGATCAGAGCTGATATCAAATAATTGATTCTCAACATTAACTTCTAATAATGAGCTTGTGATCACTTGAACGAGCTTCCATTTATCGTTGAAAACTGTAGTGTGAAACTCTCCATAATTTGGTGTCTCTGAAGCAAAATAAACTTCTTTTTCAAGCTTTACATCTTTTCCATTTCTAATTGCAGACCACATATCCCTTCCCCATATCTCTTTTGTATTCAACATAGGAACTTTAGAAGCACTTGCAAGAGTTGGGAAAACATCCATCACGGTCATTATTGAATCAAAGCTTTTCCCTGCATCTAGTTTACCTTTCCACTTCATAGCGGCGACAACTCTAATCCCCCCTTCATAAGTATCTCCTTTGCCTCCTCTTAATGGAAAGTTATCAGCGCCGCCGCCAGCATAGGCGGCACCACCGTTATCGCTGCTAAATAATATTAAAGTCTCCTCTTCAATACCTTCAGTTACCAAGGTATTTAAGACTTGACCTATCGCCTGATCTAAAGCATCCACAACAGCAGCATAAATAGGTCTTGCGCTAGGAAGGAAGCCACCCAATGTTCTAGTGCGATCAATGGCAACACTTCTTGTAAGTTCTCTGGTGTCTTCTAAATTTTTATATTTTTGGACGAGATCATCCGGGGCCTCTAAAGGAGTATGAGGTGCAATGAATGGCATGTATAGAAAAAAAGGTTTTTCTTTATCTCTAGCTTTAATCCATCTAGAAGCCTCCTCTGCTAAAAGAAATGTTTCATAGCCTTCATCAGAAATAGTTACGCCATTTCGTTGAAAATCAATTCCTCCTTGATTTGCAAATGGTGGGAAATATCCTACCTCTGTATGCATGTGGCCATAAAAATTTTCAAAACCTCTTGCATTAGGATGGAATATTTCTTGAGAGTGGCCTAAATGCCATTTACCAACTATTGCAGTCTGGTAGCCCGCTACCCTAAATGATTCTGGCATAAAATGCTCATCTGGATGAACGCCATTGTTCATCCATGGCATAACTACAGAATATGAAATACCTAGCCTTAAGGGGTCCCTCCCAGTCATCAAAGCTGCGCGAGTTGGACTGCAAATAGGGGTTGCATAAAACCTATTTAAAGTTAATCCTTCAGAAAATAATGAATCGATTGCCGGCGTATCTATTGGCGCACCCCTTAATGAAATATCGGCCCACCCTAGATCATCAACTAAAAATATAATTATATTTGGTCTTTTTTCATTTGCGAAAGTACTAAAGCTCAATGAAGCTAATACAATAAATAACAATTTAAAATTCATAATCATCATGATTAAAGTTATTGGTCCAATTCCAATATTCTACCAGTCGCCATGGCGATGTGGTGACAACTTTACCTTGGGAGTTCTGATACCAGCTTGAGACTTTTGGGTGCTGCCAAACCATTTTACTGTGCCTCTCTTCATATCTACTTTGATATTCTTTTTCAATATCGGGCTTAACTTTTATTATCTTTAAATCATTTTTTATCATGTGCTCGACTGCTGAACAAATATAGTTAATTTGGCATTCGGAATTAAATATTATGCTCCCTGCATGAGCTAAATTAGTTCCAGGCCCATACATAGCAAAAAAATTTGGTATAGCGGAAAACGTTATACCTAGATACGACTGGGGTGAATCTCCATAAATTTTCTTGAAGTTTCCTGATCCCCCATTAATCTCAATTGGATAAAAAAATTCTTGGGCATTGAAACCCGTTGCAAAAATAATCGTATCAAACTCAAGCTCTTTACCTGAATTAAAAATGCCGTTTGCATTCATCTGTTCCACCCCCTCAGGCAACAAAGTTACATTTGGAAGATGAAGTGCCTTTAACCATGCTCCATTATCTTGCAACATACGTTTTCCAAATGGAGGATAATTTGGAATAACCTTATCAACTAGTGACTTATCCGAGATTTGAGCTAGCATAGCTTCTGTAAAAAGCTGCCTCATTGCATCATTTTCTTGATTGATAGAATCGCCCTGTCCTTCCCAACTTGGATCAACAAACAATGAATCAAGCAATTGATCAGAGCCAGGATAAAAGAGTAAAAATCTATACCAACGAGAGTAAAAAGGTAGGTTTGCTAATAACCATTTCTTACCTTCGTCCACTTCTTCATGATATTTTGGGTTAGGAAACATCCAGGGAGGAGATCGCTGAAAAATTGTTAATTCTTTGCAAGAGCTTGCAATGCTAGGAACAATTTGAAAAGCACTTGCTCCACTTCCAACTACAGCAACTTTTTTTTCAGTAATAACATCTTTATCTGGCCATCTAGCAGAATGAAACATATTTCCTTGGAACTCATCTATTCCTTTGATCTCAGGTATCTTTGGATGACTAAGCTGACCAACGCATGAAATAATAATATTTATTTTTTCTTCTTTTTCATTTTCTTGATGTTGTGACAGAACTGACCATAATTGAGTTGATTCATCAAAATGCATGCTTATAACTTGAGTTTCAAAGTGAGTATGCTTTTGAATATCATATTTTCGAAAACATTTTTTAAAATAATCTAATAACTCAGGCTGTTGAGAAAAATGTTCTGACCATACATTATTTTCTTCAAATGAATACGAGTAAAAATGATTAGCGATATCTACTCGTGATCCAGGATATTTATTTTCAAACCAAGTGCCGCCAATATCGACATTCTTTTCATAAATTTTAAACTTAATACCTCTTTCTGCTAATTTGATTGCAGCGAGTATTCCTGACATCCCGGCCCCAATTATTAAAATCTCTAAAGCACTTGTTTGAATCTTTGAAGACTTATTACTAGAACGAGATAAGTTAAAATCAATATTTAGCTCTTGCAACATCATAGGAACATAGTCAGCTGAAACTTTATCTCCAACAATGTAATTCATCATTTTGATTAATTCGTTATCAGATGGAATATAAATTTCATTAGACTGTGCATTAGAAAAAAATTTCTGTATTTCCTCCAATGCAATTGTTTTAATTATTTTTTGCTCTTCTGCAGATAAAAATCCTTGAGTTTCTCCAAGTAACGCCTGGTTTGGTTTAGGTAATTTATCTAATATTGAAATATCTCCTGTAAAATGAACTAACAAAGTTGCAATTACAGGAAAACTAGCTGAATCTAATGCATTAGTTAGAGTTTGGTTGCTAATATTCACAATACTTTAATTATGCACTTAAAAACAATTTCATCTAAAGCCAAAATTAAAAATGTCTGAATATTTGGAAATTATTAAAAAAATTCATTCCTCTCCTTTCAAGTTTGTTTTGATATCAAGTGGTGGTGGAACCAATGCAATTTCAGAAATCTTAAAAGTTCCAGGAGCGAGCGAATCGGTATTGGAAGCATATGTTCCATATGCTAAAGAGTCTCTAGACCATTACCTTTTAAAACAACCTGATCATTACTGCAGCCTCAATACAACACTTAGCATGGCTGCAAAAGCTTACAGTGCGGCGAAAAAAATAGATCTAAATACACACCCAAAATATCTATTAGGTATTGCTGTCACTGCATCCTTAGCAACAAACTATTCTAAGAAAGGTGAACATAAATTTTTTATAGCAATACAGACCTATAAATACTCTTCAAGTCTCTCCTACTCCTTTGTTAAAGGGGAGCTATCAAGAGATGAGGAAGAGCAAATTGTTACCGATTATGTTATTAAAGCTTTGGCTCAGGTATGTGAAGTTCAGTCAAGCAATTTTAAAGATAATTCAAATCTTAGTATTAAAACAGTGCAAGCTAAAAAACCTTGGGTACAGTTAGTTGATAATCAAATTGATTTTGTTTCGTCAACAAACCGTATGCCTGAATTAATTTTTCCAGGATCCTTTAACCCTTTTCACTCAGGCCACAGCGCTATGAGCGAATTAGCTGAGAAAAAAACTGGATTAGGTCTAGCGTATGAGATATGTATTCAAAATGCCGATAAACCCCCTCTCTCCTATCACGAAATAGAAAAAATACTTGAGCAATTTAACCATGGTCATGACTGGGTATTAACTAAGGCTGGGAAATTTGCAGATAAAGCCAAATTATTTCCTAACTCAGTATTTATTATTGGAACAGATACTTTAACTAGAATGTTAGATGAAAAATTTTATCTCAATCGTCAAGATATGATCAACCAACTAGATTTATTCAATGGTCACAATATCAATTTTTTAGTCTTCGGACGCAAAATTAAAAACAGCTTTATAAGTTTAGATTCAGTAACAATACCGGAACACATTGCAAAACGATTTTCTGGATTTGGAGAAGAAATTTTTAGGGATGATATTTCTTCAACCATAATCAGAAAAGAACAGGTATAAAACTAAAAAAAAGTATACTATTTATAAATTCTACATATTTATAAAACTGGGGGTTTTATGAAAGGCTTCTTACCAAAAAAATTGCCAGCTAGATCATTTTCAATTGAATCTGATTCATGTTTTAGAATAGAAGAAATATGCAAAAACCTTCCAAAATTGTTGTTAACTGGAAAAGTTCAACAAACAATTAATAAACTTTCGAAGAAAGATTTATCTATCAAGGAATTGCTAGTAAATCAGATGGGGCAAGATTTAAAACTTGCCATGTCACAACTAAGTTTTATAGCTCACGCATATATCTGGGGAGATATTAAACCCCATGGAAAATTACCAGAAGCTCTTGCAAAGCCATGGATTCAAGCAGCTAAACACCAAGGTAGACCCCCAATTTTAAGCTATGCAAGTTATTGTTTAGACAATTGGTTCTTAATCGATCCAAATGAGAAAATATCTCTAGAAAATGTTGGTTTAATTAATAATTTTTTAGGAGGTGTTGATGAGGATTGGTTTGTAACAATCCATGTCTGTATTGAAGATGCAGCATCAGGAGCTATAGAGGCATGTGAAAAAATTGCTAAATGCGATGAAAAATCATCTGAAAAAGAAGTGTTACATTTGTTAAAACAGATAGCTGGTTCAATGGAAAATGTAAATTCAATTTTTGCGAGAATGCCAGAAAAATGTGATCCATATATTTATTATCATCGCGTTCGTCCTTTTATTTTTGGAACAAAAGATAACCCTAATCTAAAGAATGGTCTTATCTATGAAGGTCAATTTGATAATAAACCTCAGTTTTTTCGGGGTGAGACTGGAGCACAAAGCAGCATCATCCCATCATTAGATGGCGCATTACAAATCACACATACAAAAGATCACTTGCGTCATTATTTAAATGAAATGAGAGATTATATGCCTCCCAAACATCGTGAATTCATTGGTACTCTTGAAAATAACTCAAAAGTAAAAACTCTTATTCAAGACTCAAAAAAGCTTGTGAATCAATACAATACCTGCTTAGAAGAAATTAGGGCATTTAGAGCAATGCACCTAGAGTATGCTGGAATATATATACATAAACAATCTCAAATCAAAAATCCATTTGGCAGAGGTGGATCTACTATTACGGGTACGGGTGGAACGCCTTTTATGACATACCTAAAAAAGCATCGAGACGAAACCGAGCAACAAAAAAAATAAAAAGATTATTTACTGTGTGGAGGTAATTTAGCTTCAACAAACCATTCATGAATTTGCTTGGCAGGATTAAACTTTTTCAATCTAAGCTTTTGATTTTCAATAACTAGTTTCTTAGTCTTTACTGCTAGATAATGATAAGTATGACTATCCCTTGATTCGCCCTCGGGAATTAAATAAACCTTAGTTTGTTTCTTTTTGCTATCCGCCATAATGGTGGTGATTATACCGAAATCATATTAATTTCCCATGAAATTTTGTAAAAAATCTTATGAAATATCTATACTCTTAAATGACTATTTAGCCTAAAATACAGATCTCTTTATAATCTATATGTTAAAAAAGCTTATATTTTTCGTCGAAGAATTTTCATTTAAACCTAGAGCATTAATCCTAATTCTCTCTAGCCTTTTTGTACCTGAGATTATGGGTGGGAATATCTCACTTGATGGAACTTTAACGCCAGGCGAATGGGATGAAGCAATTTCTTTTGATTTGGAATATGAGTTGATGCCATCTCGCAATGCACCCGCAGCTTTAAAAACAACTGCCTATGTTAAGTATGATAAAAAATACTTATACATTGGGATTAAGGCATTTGGAGATCCAAAAAAGATTAGAGCTACTCTAAAAAATAGAGATCAAACTTGGAATGAAGATTATGTTGCCTTAATGATTGATCCATTTAGAGATGGTAGATATGGCATTTTGATTGGTGTGAATGCATTGGGCGTTCAGCTAGATGAAAAACATATTTCCAGCACTGAACCAGATGACTCTTGGGGAATTCTTTTTCAATCTGCTACTGCTTTCCAAGAGGATGGCTACTCTGCTGAAATGATCATTCCATTTTCAGAACTTCAATTACCTGATGTAGAAATTCAGAAATGGAAAATGGGGTTTATTAGAAAATCTTATCAAGCAGGTATACAAACTGTATTTGGATCATTCAAAAGTCTTCCAGCAGAAACTTGCTATGCATGTCAGGCAGACGAAGAAATTATTCTAGGCTCTCCAGAAAAAATCTATAGAAATTATATCTACCCATATATATTTCTTAATCAAAATGGGGACAGACCTGTCAAAGATTTTAAATTGCAAAATCCTGATTATGAAATTGGCGTAACCGGTCTTTATGATCTAAGTAAGTCATCTTCTATTGAATACACCATTAATCCTGATTTTTCTCAAGTGGAATCTGATATCCCTATGATTATGGCCAACCAAACTTTCGCTATGTCATACCCTGAAAAAAGAACTTTTTTTCTTGAAGGTTCAGAATTATTAAAATCTGACATGCAGACTGTTTACACTCGATCAATTACTAACCCTCTTGGTGCACTAAAATATATCAATCAGGGTAATAAAAATTCAACTTATATTTTACGTGCTACTGATACTGATTCACCCTACTTGGCTGCAGGCCAGTACCGATCTTATAAAGGTAATGCTGGTAAAAGCGATGTAACCATAGGAAGGTTTAAAAGAAATCTAGGTAATAAATCTTATTTAGGCCTAATAGCAACAAATAGAGATTATCAAACTGGTGGCTCAGGGTCATTGGTTGAATTTGATGGGTTAATTAATTTTTTAGATGATTATATGTTAGATGTAAATTTTGCTAGAAGTGATACCCAGGAAGGCAAGATAAATTACATTGATACTGATGAGACTTTTGCAGGCAGAACTTATGCAATGGATGGAGAGTCTTTCTCAGGAACTGCTAAAAATTTTCGCCTAAGAAGAGTGACTGATAACTCTCATGCAGGAATAAGATTTAAAGACGTTTCCCCTACCTATAGAGCGCATGTTGGTTTTGTAGAGAAAAATAATTACAAAAGTCGTAACTATTGGTATGGCAGAACCTATAGATCTCAAGGCACTTTAAGAAGAATATCTTTTAATTGGTTTAATCGAAACAAATTAAATTACAAAGATCAAAAAACTTTAGAGTTTTATCAATTTAAAATTGATCTTGAGACAAACTTTAACTTCACTGGAACAATTGAATGGAAAGTGAAACCAAGTGAAAAATTTGAAGGTTTGCAATTTGGTAAACAAAAAGAGTATGAAATTAAAGGAAATTATCATCCAAGTGAAAAATTCTTTACAAGTTTTGAATTTGAAAAAGGAGATGCCATAGCTAAGAGAATTGATAATCCAGAAATTAGTAATTCTACAGAATACAATTTATATACTGTTTTTAGATTTTCTGATAATTTTAAGATTTCTCTCGGGCACAGATACTCTGAACTTAAAAATAAAACTACCAATGAAGAATTCTATGCTGGTGAGATTAATAGATTTGAAGTTGATTATCAATTTACTAGCGCATTGTCTACCAGAACTATTATTGAAAAAAATGATTTCAGTGATGACTACTTCCTTGAAGCCCTCATTCAATGGAAACCTAATCCATACACTATCTTTTATGCAGGTGGAACTCAGTTCTATGAAGAACCCAACCCTTTTAGTGACAATATTAGATTAGAAACTTCGCAAATTTATGCAAAGTTCCAATATTTTTATAATCCAAATAGCTAAAAGCTAATTAACAACTGATAACCCTTCCTGTGGCTTTACCATCTTTGACAATGATTGAGTTAAGATCAAAATTAATTCCCTGCTCGCTCAAAAATAGCCCTCTTACCTGAATCTTAGTTTTATCTAAACCATCTTTTTCTAAACACGAAAGAGGTACATTTATTGTTGACCAATCAGTCATTGATTTCGCTGGAAGTGCAACTGATCCCCTGCAATTATTTCCACATCCTACGCTAAAATATAAGGTCGGATTAGATAAACTATTTACCCTAATAATAATCTCATAAAAAGGTGATTTCATTGATGAAAGATTTACGTGTGACTCTGTAGAAATCCCAAAGGCCTGCAGAGACTGATCATCAATAAAAACTATATTCTTTGCATCATCTTGTCTTTGATAATCAAATCTAGTTATTTTTATTTTGTTGTTACTACTTACAAAATTATCATTAAGAACAAACTCAGAACCAGTTTTAGTGACTACAAATTCTTTTCCAGGGATTGAGGCAGTTCCTAAAAATACATTAACTAAGTCTAATTTAGAAACGCTATTATTTGTTTGAATTCTTTCAAGTTGAAAATTAGATCCATATGTAAGACCGTATCCAAATGGGAATAAAGGATCATACACACTGTCTGTAAAATTAAGAACAGCTTGATCTTTAGATTTTGGCCATGAGTAAGACAGCTTACCCGTGAAGTCATAATTAACTTCATTATCTTTTGTAAATATTACATCTACAATACCTTCAACTGCTGTTCCGGGTAACCAAGCAGCTATAAAAGCATCCGAAGCATTAATTTGTCTATTTACCACTAAAGGTCTGCCAGATAAAAAGATGCTGACAGTTGGGATGCTCTGAGCATTAATTGCCTCAAGTAATGGTAAAAATTTTGGATCCGTTGGAGCAAATGAAACATCCTTTAAATCACCAAGCATTTCAGCATATGGTTCCTCACCAAATACACCAATAACTACATCTGGATCCTTTGTAAATTTACCGTTTTTAGAAAACTCTATTGTTCCTCCAGAGAAAAGAATGAGCTGCTCTAAAGCTTTATATATTGAGCTAACATTTACAAAATCATTATTTAAGTTTTCTCTTCCTTGCCAAGTAATAGTCCAACCCCCTGTTTGAGAAGAAATTTTATTTGCTGCTTCACCAATGATCCCTATATGCTGTAAAGGGTTTAATGGAAGTAAATTATTATTATTTTTTAGTAGCACAAGTGACTCTCTTACTGCTTGTCGAGCCAAAGTAATGTGCTTTGGATGACCTAAATAATTCTCTTTAAATTCATGTGGAACTCTTCCATTAAATAAGCCAAGTCTAGATTTAACTGTCAAAATATTCCTAACAGCCTCATCGAGTCTTGTTTCAGATATTTCTCCTGATTTAACTTGTCTTATAGTATTGCGCAAAAGATCTTTCCAGTTTTCTGGAACCATAAACATATCTACACCAGCATTAAAAGACTGGGCACATTTTGCATTTGAGCACCCCTTTACTTGACCATGGCCATTCCAATCACCTACAACAAAACCATCAAACTGCATATCCTTTTTTAAGATGTCTGTTAACAATTTTTTGTATCCATGAAGTTTTTGGCCATTCCAAGAATTAAAACTTGCCATAACCGTTTGAGCACAAGCATCTAAAGCATCAAAATATGGATAGCCATGAAGCTCTCTCAAACCTATTTCTGAGATTCTAGTATTACCTTGGTCAACGCCCTCAAAGGTACCACCATCTCCCATAAAATGTTTTGCAGTTGCTATTACGTGATTGTTATCCAGGAAGGTATCGGCCTGGCCCTGAAGGCCAAGTACAAATGCTTTACCCAGTTTCGATACAAGAAGTGGATCTTCAGAAAATCCCTCATATGTTCTTCCCCAACGATCATCTTGAGGAACTGCAATTGTTGGTGCAAATGTCCAAGCTACTCCTGTTGATAAAACCTCAAGGGCGATTACTTCACCAATTCTTCTTATCAAATCTACATTACCAGTAGCTCCCAAGCCAATATTGTGAGGAAACAAAGTTGCACCAATAACATTATTATGACCATGAACTGCATCAGTGCCCCACAAAACAGGCACCTTAATGCCTTTGTAGGTTGGAGAAGCATCATAAAATTCTTTACTTAAATCCTTCCAATCATCAACTGAGCTATATTTATCTCCATTTGGAGCAGTATTCCCTCCATTTAAAACCGATCCAATTTTAAATTTCTTTACATCTGCAGGCGAGATAAAATCTAAGTCTCCTTGTATAACTTGGCCAACTTTCTCCTCAACACTCATTCCATCTATTAATTGCTCAATAAGATCGGAATTATTAAAATTTTTGTATTTACAGGAGTTTGTTCGCGTCCAATCTGCATGAGCCAAAATGCTGGGTACATGGAATAATAAAATGATTAAAAAAAACTTTTTCATAGTTTCTCTATATTAAAAATCTAAATCTGAAAATTCAATCTTCGTCTTATCTTGAGTTAATAAAAAATGTAAAGGTAGGTGTTTATTTACAAATGCTTGTTCAACAATTATTCTTTTATCTGAATTGGGTACAAGTAAAATACATCGCTTAGTATCGAGCAGTAATGAAAGATTCATAGAAATTCTCTTATAACTTGGGGAGCCCAAAAACTGATCAGAGATTATAAAATCTGGCTCAACATTTATATCAAACGCACTGATGTTACTAAGTTGATCTGGAAACAATGATGCGAAGTGCCCATCATTACCCAGTCCCAGCAAAACCACATCAAAGGGAAGTCTTATATCGTCTATTGATATCTTGGGATGGAGCAAAGAATGAAATTTAGCTAAGCTCGCATTATTTATTAGTAAATGATTACGAATGTGAAACTCATTGGAATCCTTATGATCCTGAGGCACTACCCTATCATCTCCTAAAAAAATTAAAATTTTAGACCAATCTAAGTCTGCATTACTTAAAACTTGATAAAGTGGCAATGGGCTATTACCGCCGCAAACAACAAGCGATGCATAGCCATTTAAAACAATTCCCCTGACCAATGAATCAACTATAGATTCAGATAAGATGTCTAGAGTTCGGTCTTCCAATGTTAATTAAGCTTTTGACTAATTTTATTAATAAAATTTAAACTGCCGTGCAAACACGTCATTTCTTGATTAATTAATATCACTGGCATTTGAGTCAAAACATCTAAATGCATTGATTTTCTGTTAACTAAAAAGTTCTTCATAAAGGCATCAATATCAAGAAAATCATACAAAGTACGCATTAAGCCTCCTGCAAGATAGATACCTTTTCCTGGCATATATACCATGGCAAGCTCAGATAATATTTGCGAAAGAGCTATCAAAAAGATGTTCGAACTCTTTTGAGCCAATTTATCAGCATGATAATTTTTTACAATATCTTCTGCTGATTTTTCTGCGTCAGCAAAATATGAATAAATTTTAGATAGCCCACCACCAGAAATTAGATCTTCAATAACATTAAAATCAGAAATATTTGAGAGCTCCAATTCTTTTAATAATGGGGGAATGCTAAAGGAACTATTTCCAATTTCTGTAGGAAGAACAATATGTTCTTTAATAACTTGAGCTGCGCCTAAACCAGTTCCAGGTCCTATAATTAAAGCTGTTTCATTAAAAGGGTTCCCTTCGTTGATAAAGGTCATTTCTTCCTTTTTAAACAGTGACAATCCGTGACCAATAGACTCCCAGTCATTAAGAATATGACAAGAATCAACTTTAAAATTTTTAAGAATTTCTGCTTCATCTAATTCAAATTCTCTATTAGTCATTGCAATAGAATTATGAAGTTTAGGACCTGCAATAGAAAAAACTATATGTTTTATTGCTAAATCTTCATCTAAAAAGCCATGTAACATTTCATCAAATGAATCTAAACAATCTAAACTTTGTTTAATTGGGTTTATAAGCTTGCTTGAACCAATATAACCTGAGGCTGTTCTAATATTTGTGCCGCCAATATCTATTAGTAAGACTTTAGTATTTAAAAATTGTACTTTAGGGTTAATTACCATAGTAAAAAATAAGAAATAGTTAAAATTACAAAAATAATGACTGTACTAATATTGAATGATATCTCAGTCTTGAAATTAATACCCGAGATATCAATTGCTTTGTCCTGGTCTCTATATCCTTGTAACAAAGAGGTTAAATAACAGGCGAAACCTGAAATTAAAAATACGACCCCCATTCTATGAATGAAAGGATACTCGGGGAAAACAAGAAAAATAAATAAAGACAAAATTAAGGACATAATTGCTGCCACTAGAACGCTTAGAGTAGTAGCCTTTTTCCAAAATAAAGCAACCAAAAAGATTACTAAAATTCCTGGAGTGAAAAATCCTGTAAAGTTTTGAATGTATTGAAATGCTGATTCCATACTTCCTAGCAATGGTTGCGCACAAAAAACAGCAATAAGCAATGCAATCCAAGCCATGTTCCTACCAACATTAACTAGCTTTTGTTCTGTGGGTTGAGATTTAACAAAACTTCGATAGATATCCATTGTAAAAATAGTGCTAACGCTATTTGTCATAGATGCTAAAGAAGAAACTATTGCTGCAACTAATGCGGCAAAAGTGAGGCCTAATATCCCATTAGGTAATAAAGACATCATCATTGGATAGGCTTGATCTGACTTTTCTAAAGTTGGATAAATAACTGCTGCACATATTCCTGGGAGCACCACTACAAATGGCATTAAAAGCTTCAAGTAAGCAGCAAACATCACTCCTTTTTGAGCCTCAGGTAATGATTTGGCTCCCAAAGCTCGTTGAGTTATGTATTGATTGAATCCCCAATATGCAAAATGCGCTATCCACAAACCACCAATTAAAACCCATACTCCGGGTAAATCTTTATATGCTGGATGATCAGCAGATAAAATCATATCAAACTTATCTGGAAGTAATTGATAGACCTGTGTTAAGCCACTAACAACACCAGCGCCTTCAGAAATTTGGTTTAATGCAATATAAGAAACAGATAGGCCTCCAAAAATCAACAAGACTACCTGAATGATATCTGTCATAGCGACTGCTTTAAGTCCGCCCCAAAGAGAGTATGCCAAAGAAAGTAGTGCTAAAAGCACAAGACCAGAAAATAAACCTATACCAGTTAATGAATTTATTGCTAGAGAGCCAAGCCATAGTACGCTGGTCAAATTTATAAATACATATACAGCTAACCAAAAAAAGGATAGAACAAGACTTACTCTTTTATCAAACCTTTGTTCAAGAAACTGAGGCATGGTGTAAATCTGTTTTTTCAAAAACAACGGCAAAAAATATTTCGCCATAACAATCAAAGCAATTGCTGCTGTTAACTCATAAGTTGCTATCGCCATGCCAACAACAAAACCTTGACCAGACATACCAATGATTTGTTCAGCTGAAATATTTGCAGCTATTAGAGAAGCACCGATTGCCCACCATGGTAATGATCTGCCTGCTAAAAAATAATCTTCTGCTGTTTTCTCAACACCTTGTTGAGATCGAGAAACATATTGAGCTAGAAATATTATTCCAACACAGTAAAAAGTAACAATGAAAATATCTAAATTACTAAACAACATTAATACACCACCTTATTGATATCGTTGTCAATAAACATACATTATGGTTAAAATAGTAAGATAAGGCAAACATACTTAAAAAAAATGGCAGTTACAATAAAAGATGTCTCTAAAGATGCAGCAGTATCTATCAAAACTGTATCAAGAGTTATCAATAATGAAGTAAATGTTTCGAAAGCTACAAAAAATAGAGTATTGGCATCTGTGAAGAAACTTGGCTTTAAGCCTAACAAAAGTGCTCAAAGTCTTAGATCAAAAAAATCTTACATGCTTGCTTTACTTTATGACAACCCTAATAAATCTTATCTAGCTGATGTACAAAGTGGCATTTTAAATGCCTGCAAAACAACTGGTTATAATCTAGTAATCCAGGAATGTAACTATAAATCTAATGATTTAAAAGCTGATATTGTTCAATTTGTTGAAGATTTTAAAATCGATGGCTTAATCATTACCCCTCCCCTTAGCGATATGGAAGATTTCCTTGAAAATTTAGACAATTACAAAATAGAGTATTCAGTCATTGCTCCAAGCACAATGAATCCTGAGTCTCTATACGTTTCTTCAAATGACTATGAGGGTGCATATAACTTGACCTCTGAAATTATTAAACATGGTCATAAAGATATAGGGTTTATCAAAGGCCATCCTAAACACTCAGCATCACATTTAAGATTTAATGGATATCATGATGCGATGAAAACTCATGGAATAGAAGTAAATGATGAATGGATCAAGCAGGGTAATTTTAGTTTTAAATCAGGCTTTGATGCTGGGGTTGAGATCTTTAAGTCTAAAAAAATTCCAACTGCTATTTTTGCAAGTAATGATTCAATGGCTGCTGGTATTATGAAATCAGCTCAAATGAAAGGTATGCAAATACCAGATGATATTTCCCTAGCTGGATTCGATGACTCTCCTATTGCACATCAAATATGGCCAGCCTTAACAACCGTTAAACAACCGGTAGAAAAAATGGCAGCCCACGCTGCAAATATATTAATAGCTAAATTTGATGGTTTGGCGGAGCAAACAAAATCTAAAGAATTTAAATCAGAACTCATTGTTAGAGAATCTTTAAAAACCTTATAACTTAAAAGACTCAATCACACCCGCAACCACAAACTCTATTGCTAAAGCTCCTAGCAGGATTCCAAAAATCTTTTGAACGACAATTATAATTGTCGGTCCAACTTTTGCTGAAAGGCTGGCTGAAAGCCACATCGCAAAGGCAACTAAAATAACAATAATTAAAATTGGGAGGAAATTAATCAAAATTTGAGTTGGATCACTCGAGTTTGTTTCAGCAATCAATAGCGCTGTGGTCATGGCGCCAGGCCCAGCAATCAGGGGAATTGCCAATGGAAATATTGCAAGGGACTGAATAGATTCATCATCTAAAGCTACTTCAGCAGTATTTTGTCTTCTGGTTTGTCTTTGCTCCAAGACCATTTGAAAAGCAATAGCAATTAAAAATAAGCCTCCTATAATTTTAAATGAGCTCATAGAGATACCCATTAAATCCAAAACTGAAGTACCAAATAAATAAAACAGCGCTAAAATAAAAAAAGATACTATTGTTGCCTGAATATAGATTCTTTCTACATCCTTTTTATTTAAACCCTGAGTAAGACTTGCAAAGATAGGCACAAGTGCAATTGGATCAACTGCGACAAATAACAAAATAGTATTCTCTAGGACTTGATCAAACATATTATGTAGAAATTATTTGAATAGAATCTGTATGAGATGCTGAATATATACCTGCTATAAGGACAAATTTTAATGATTTCTTAACTTTAGTTTCTGAATTTAAAATTGATTTTATCCTTGAAATTGTGCTTGATTGATTTTTTATGGATTTAATAAATCGGGGTTGCATTCCACCAATCAAACTTAGTTGATGAAAGGTATCTCTATTATTCGTAAATGCATATATCGGCATCCGAAAAGGCTTGGTATTAGAAACCACATTTGCAGTTTGACCAGATCTAGTAATAATTACTATCGCATCTGCATTAACTCTCGATGCAAGATCACGGGCTCCTTTTGCTATGTTTTGCCAGTCTGAATTATCTTGAAGAAATTTCTCGTAACCAAGTGTTCTAAAATGCTCTGTT
>CAYUHD010000029.1:0-17265 GCA_964444385.1 uncultured Gammaproteobacteria bacterium | reverse complement strand
TCAAGTTTTGCATAATCACCAGGAAAACTATATCTAACTCCATTAACCTCTTTAAAGGTTTCAGCAGATTTTTTTTCATCTTTATAATAGCCAACTGGAACAAGTCCAGAGGTACCAATAAGACCAATTTTTTTAGATCCAGGCTCAAGAATTTCTCCATCATCAGCTAATACAATTACTCCTGGGTTAAGGGCAGCTGTTGCTGGAGGGTTTTCTCTAGTTGTAATAGAACTCCCCATGCCTCCTTCGGTTGAACCCATTGTATCCATTAATTGCATGTCATGATGCTCTAAGAGTCCTTGTTTTACTTCAGCACTCCACATAACACCACTGGAGATTATTACTTGGACTGAACTTATATCATATTGATTGTCGTTTGATTTAGCTCTATTTAAAGCATCTAGCATTGGTTTAGCAAAGGCATCACCAACAATTACGATATTTGTTGCTTTCTTGCTCTCTACTTGATCCCATAATTGATCTGAATCAAATCCGAGGTTGCTTGTGGTGATAACTGTTCCTCCAAGAAGTAAAGGTAAGAATGCTCCCAGCCACATACCTGTTCCATGCATAAGAGGGCAACCAACTACACTTCTGATGAATGTATTATTTAATTTTGCTGATTGAATTCTTGATTCTAGATCATTCAAGTCTTCAGGTACGTCATAACCCATTGCTTTGAGAGTTCTGAATAGGTACACCAGGAACTCTCCTTGTTTATACATTACACCCTTAGGCATTCCAGTTGTTCCACCTGTATAAAGCATATAAATCGTTTCTGGATCTCGATGTATTCTTTCCATTTCTGAGTGCTGATCTAGAAGATCTTCATATTTTAAAGATTTACCAAACTTAGATTCTGTACCGTCAGACACTTCAATCCACGCTTTAATATTTGGAAGAGATTTTGCAATTTCATTTATTCTTGAGCTATAGCAAGCATGATAGAAGACTGCCTCAGCATCAGAATTTTCTAATAAGTAAATTAATTCCTCTTCGACATAACGATAATTAACATTGATAGGGATGCCACCAATTTTAAAAATTGCATTTTGACCAATTAGATACTCGTTGGAGTTATTCAAATAAAGTCCAGCTTTTGAATTAGCTCTTAGTCCAGCTTTGGTTAAAGCAGAAGCAATTTTACTAGATCTAGAATCATATTCTTTCCATGAAACAATCTCTTCACCACAAATCAAAGCATCATTTTCAGGCACTAAATCTGCAATTATCTCCCATACTGAAGCAAAATCTAAATTCATTATCCTCTCCTTTATTTAATTGAGGTTTTGACCAACTCTTCTTCCAGAGAAGATACAATCGGCAACTGATAAACCAGAAACATAAATATTTGAACATATACCTATAGCAGTTCTTCCGGCAGCAAATAATCCTGGAATTTCATTATTTAATTGATTTAAAACTTCACCTGTCTCTTCGTTAACTTTTAGACCTCCTAAAGTTAAACAGGGTAATGGAGCCATTGCAGAATCAATAGAAATATCCATGATATAAAAAGGAGCTTTGAGCTCCTTCATGTCTTTTGAATGTTTTTTAAATTCACAATCTGTTTCATTTCTAGCAGCTGCATTATATTTATTTATTGCTTCAGTTAAATTTTTATCAGGTAGATTATATATTTTTGCCAATTGCTGAACCGTCTTTCTTTTTTTTGCGTTAAAGTACATCAACACTCTTGCAGAGTCTCTTTGAAATGGAAGTGCAGCAGCAGCTTCTTTTTTTGCTTGTGCAAAAAGTTCACTATCAAGAATTAAATAACCTTTCCCACCATGATTCTCACACATTGCATCACCTAACGTTGCACCATAGACCATTTCATTCCCAAATCTTATCCCTTGTTTATTAACCACTAACCCTTTGGCAAATGCCATAGGAGGGTTAATCATTCTCCATGCTGTCACTCTGCTCATGTGGTCAGTTTTTCCTCCTACACTTTGGCCAAGTCTTATTCCTGAGCCAGTGTCATGAGAAGTCCCCAAAGGCATTCCATTTTCATATTTTGGCGCATGTTCTTGAATCATTTCTTTATTAAATATGAATCCACCAGCAGATAAGCAAACCCCTTTTTTAGCTTTGATATGAATTACTTCTCTATAATTCTTTTCAATTTTTTGCGCACGATTCACATAAATTTTGCCGATAAATTGAGGGATAAAAGCACCTGGCATATTTTGTGGGATGAGCATTTGAAAAGCCTCTGCTTTAGACATTAGTTTTTTATGTTTATCTGAAATTTTGCCTGAAGGAAGCATCAAGGCTTTTAATCCCAAGACTTTTCCTTCAGTAGATACAACCAAAGACCGCGCTTCAGTTTGAGAAAAAACCTTTAATCCTTTTGAGATTGCTGATTTTTTAAGAGGATAAAAAATTGTACCTCCTACACCAATCGGTTTAAATGGACCTTCCTCATAACCTCGATGCCCTCTAGGAGCTGGTGTAGCTTTTTCCATATAAGTAGGAACTAGAGAGTTATCAGAATGATAAAGAAAATAGCCTGCCCCTGGATAACTTGTCTTAGTTTTATAATATTGAGAATTAAATTTGACACCATTATTCATCAACCATTGAGTATTTTCAGCAGATGTCTTGCAAAATCTCTTGAGGGTACTTTTTTTAACTATATCTCCTGTTTCTTGTATTAAATAATTGAACATATTTTCTACAGAATCTTCTACTCCAGCTTCTTTTTGAATAGGAGTTCCACCTCCAGCATAGAAAATGCCTCCACTACGCGCTGTTGCTCCCCCTCCAGAGGTTTTATCTATTCCTATAACTGTGTTGCCTTGATCTAAAGCTTCATTTGCAGCGGCAATACCAGCACCCCCAAGACCAACAATCACTAGGTCAGCCTCATCATTCCAATTTATATGGTTTGGATTTGCTACAATTTGTGCTTGTTCTATCTCTGAATACCATTTCGGATCATTTGGATTTATTTCAGTTTCCAGCATTTAAATCTCCTGTTTTTCCACCATCTACCACTAAGCTAGCACCTGTAATAAAAGATGCATCTGAACTTAATAAAAAAGCAATAGGGTTAGCAAGTTCAATAGGTTGAGCAATTCTTTTGAGAGGAATTGTATTAACAGTCGCTTCCATCATTTCTTTTGCAGGTATTGCGCGCTCTGTGGCTGGAGTTAACACAGCTCCCGGAACAATACAATTTACTCTAACATGTGGCGCAGCTTCAACAGCGGCAGCCCTTGAAAAATTAATTAACCCTGCTTTTGCAGCCCCATAAGCTGACATATAGGCTACTCCTTTTAATCCAACTACGGAGGCTACATTAACAATTGCTCCTTCTTTTGCCTCTAACATCCATGGCAGCACAGTTTTTGTAGTTAGAAAAACCGCATCAAGATTTGCTTTAAAGTTTGTTTTCCATGCAGAAAGATCGAGATCAACGATTTTTCCAGTATGAATGGATGGGGCATTGTTTACCAATCCATAAATTTTTCCACAGGACTTATATGTATCTTGCAAGGAGTCAACAATCTCTGATTCATTGCTGACATCAACGTTATGCGCAATAACTTTTGATGAAATTTTTAAGAGCTCTTTTTGAGCATCATCTAAGTTATCTTTATTTCTACCCGTGATTATTACTGTTGCGCCTTTTTGCAGGCATAATTTGGCAGTTGCATAGCCAATTCCTGCGCTTGCTCCCGTGATGTATATGACCTTCTTATTAAACGTTTTTTCCATATTCCCCCTAGGAGAAATTACTTAGATATTTATATTAAATCCTAATGACATATACCAATAGTCATCCATAGATTTTATGTGATAAGGATCAGATTTGTAACCTAGGGTTATACCCAAGCCAATATTTTTATATGAAGTTAAATATTCTGCTTTTGAATTTATTTCTCTCCCAGTTGGATCCAGACCAAAAGTCATTGAATTAAAAATAACATTTTTCTTTTTTGTTCTGTATATAGGAACATTTAATTTTAGATTTCCAGATTCTATGCGTATAGGCTGATCAATTGTAAAAATTAACTGATCATTTGAATTAAATATAGAGGATTTTAAGAAACCTAATCCGAATGAAGACGAGTTTAAGTTTGAGACAGATTTAATCATACCAAGTTCATTGGAAATATTATTAGATCTACCCCAATAGAATGAACCAAATATTTTACCGCCAAATACCTCTAGTGATTCTGATAAACCCAAAAATGAAGTTAATTGATTATTGCTCCCATTAAAAGCGCCAGATCCACTCAAACCCATACTTGCATCATTTTCTTTTAAGAGGCCAAGCTGTAATGATGGAATATTAAATCCTGATTGAATCTCCATTAAAGCAATTGAGCTAGAATTCTTATCTCCAAATATTTCATTTGTTTGAAATCTATTTCTTCCAGACGAAATAGCCAAAGCAATATCAAAATTTTTATTTGTTTTAATAACAGATCCAAAAGAGGTCCCCGCAGCACTAAAATTTAACCAAGGATTATTAAATTTAGATCGTAAATTTCTTTTAACTCTTAATTCAGGGTCTTGGAAGATTCCCAATGCCCAGCTGCCATTTAATCCATGGCTTAAAAATGTGTTATTAAAATGATTGTAATAAGAAAAAAATTGATTTTTATCTGCTCTAGCATTAAGTAAATGTGAGGGAGTTACTAATTCATTAGATAAGTTTTGTGTATTAAAGGTCCCAATTTCAAATTCAGCATCTTCAGAAGAAACTGTATGAAAGATTGGGCTTTGCATGCCTTCAAATACATCCATATTAATTATTTGATTTCTATAATCTGATGTCATGGAGCTTAGTGAATTTCTAAATGGGGCACCTAATTCATCAAAAAAGATAATTGAATGGTTGCCTATACCATTTGCAATAGCATCTCCAAATGAAGGGCTCGTAAGCTGGATGCTTGAAAAGGTTGCTGGAACCATTGGGCCATTAAAATTTTGACTAAGCATTGCAGACATTTGGCCTACTGGTTGTGTTGCAGCATCTAGATCCATTAATCCTTGACCATATATTTCTGTTTGGCCATATATACCCTTTTTATTTGCTGTGCTAAATAAACGGGCAACTAATTCATGACTACCTAATTGACCTTCAAAATAATTTGCTATAACCGCTAGGCCCCCTGAAACAAAAGGAGCTGCAAATGATGTGCCACTTGCCACGGCATAACAAGAGTTATCTTGAATACAATCATTATAGGTAGCAGAATTAGGGTTCCCAGTGTAAATACCCAAATCATCACTTGATGTAGGATAAGCTAAAGTAATTTCTCCACCAGGTGCTGCAATACAATAATCTTGAGCAACTCCACATCTACTTGAAAAATCACTAATTACACCATTTTCATCTACAGCAACAGCAGCAATTGAATGACCTTGAATCTCTGAAATGTAATATGCCATACCAGGAAATAGTTCCGGACTTGAATAATCTGCACCTTGATCAGCATAGCCTCCAGCATTACCAGCAGCCCAAACATAAATAGTTTTTTCTTCTACTGGCGTTCCAACCTGTGACATTTCTGCAATTGTTTTTGGAAAAGCATATCTTACTTGAGCTTCAGTATAATCAATAATATTTCCAGAATAGCCGTAGCTATTATTTACTATTTGGACATCATAAAAATTATAAATTTCGAATAGTTGGCTAAAAAAATTATCTATACCTGTAAAATCAGGAGCATTTGTAACGTTTCCTGAGCCATCATCATCTCCAATATCTACTGGGTTGTATACTGGATCTGGATCAGATAGTTGAATGGCAACAAATAAGATATTTGCTTCAAATGCAACCCCATGCATTGGAGTAAGATCCAGTTTGTCTAAATTGCCAGCCGCAACTGATGCAACCATGGTTCCATGTCTTTTTTGATAAGTATTGGGTGTGTAGTTTGAATATGACAGAGAACTATTATCTGATAGTCGCGAGGAACTTATCTCAACATGGGTATTATCAAGCCCAGAGTCTGTAATTCCAATGGTAATATTTGATCCTGTTGCACCTCTAGCATATGCAGCAGAGGCATTAATCATATCTAAACCCCATTGATTTTGATATTCATGGTAACCCTCATATTGTTGTTTCAATTCTTCATATGAAAGACTTGAGGGAGGTGTTGGTGTTTGAGAAATTACAGGGACGTTATTTGAGCCACCTCCACCGCCTCCACCACAAGAAATTAGAGTTAATAAAAGTACTGCCAGAGTTCTGTTTTGTTTCATAATAGTTTAGGATTCTTTGACTGTAATTAAATTAAAAATATGTCTGATAAATATAACGAAGTTTTAGCAAATCTAACAGCAGAAGATCAAATTTTTGAGTATGAAGAAGTTAGACATTCTTCGGGTGTTACGTATCGTGAATTTAAAAATACTCCTAAAACTTTAGCAAGTTTTTTTGAGTTTGGGCTCTCATTTCCTGAATGGGAATTTATTGTTTTTAATGATGAGAGATTCACTTATCAAGATATCAATAAAAAAGCAGCTCAAACTGCGAATGCTCTAAAAAATGCGGGAGTTAAGAAAGGTGATCGTGTTGCCATTTGTATGGCAAATAACCCTGAATACATTATCTCCTTTATGGCAGTGACTTCAATGGGAGCCATTTGTGTATTACTAAATTCTTGGTGGGTCCCTGATGAGATTACATATGGGCTGGATAACTCAGGAGCAAAAGTTTTAATAGCTGATGAGAAAAGACTAGCAGGTTTAGATAAATTTACAGAGTTAAAAAAAATTATTGTAAGACCTAAAACTGATTCGCATGAGTTCGAAGATTTTGATAGCTTTATATGCTCTAAATCAGATAGCTTTAATGAACCAAGCCTAGACACCCATGATAATGCAACAATTTTTTATACTTCTGGCTCTACTGGTTTTCCAAAGGGAGTTTTATCAACTCATAGAAATATCCTTTCTACATTATTCAGCTGGGCCTTAGTAACAACATTAAAAAGAGAAGTTGAAGATTCAGATAATAATTTAGATTCAGAATCAACTGATGATTCTAGCCGTATACAACAGCCAGCTATTTTACATTGTGTTCCATTATTTCATGTCACTGGTAGTCACTCTGGGTTTTTGATGAGCATTATTGCTGGAAGAAAAATGGTGATGATGTCGAAATGGGATCCTGGAGCTGCATTGCAGTTAATACAGGATGAAAAAATTGTATCCATTACAGGAGTGCCAACTCAAACCTGGGACTTATTAACTCATCCTGATAGAGATAAATATGATCTTTCAACCTTTAAAGAGCTTAGTGGAGGCGGAGCCCCTAGACCTCCTGAGCATGTAAAAAAATTAAAAGATGGTTTTCAGGATGCTGAGCCATCAATTGGATATGGTCTTACGGAGACTAATGCAGCTGGAACTTTAAATTTAGGTAAAGAATATTTATCTCATCCCGGTAGCTGTGGAAGAGCCATACCGCCTGTTACAGATCTTGCAATTATTGATGAGAATTGGAATTTTATTGAAGACCCAAAAGCAGTTGGAGAAATTGTGATTAAAAGTCCAGCAAATATGGTTGGGTATTGGAGAAATCAAGAAGCAACTGACGAGGTGTTCAATGACGATGGATGGTTTAAATCAGGTGATCTTGGCTACATTGATGATGGTTTTGTTTATATTGTCGATCGAGTGAAGGATATGGTAATTAGGGGTGGAGAAAATATTTCATGCATTGAAGTTGAAACAGCTATATATAATCATCCTGCTGTCCAAGAGGCAGCAGTATTTGGAATTCCTGAAGAACGACTTGGAGAGAAACTCTGTGTTGCTATTTGTATAAAAACTTCTATGAAATTGACAGAAGATGAGTTAAGAGATTTCTTGCATGATAAATTAGCTCCCTTCAAAATACCTTCATTAATGCAGATTAATTTCAAAGAATTACCTAGAGTTGCCTCTGGCAAGTTCTCTAAGACAGAATTACGTGACATTTTTGTTTCAATTGAAGAAAATTTAACCTAGCAGCATTAAGTCAATCAATGATTTAATATATAAAGGTATAATAAATCCTTATAAATTATGTCAGTAAACGTTTTAATAATTGAAGACGAACCAGATATTCGTAAAACCATCGAATATAACCTCTCTAAAGAATCTTATAGCGTCTTTCAGGCCTCTTCAATTTCTGAGGGAGAAAAAGCCATTGCTGAGCAAAAAATTGATGTCATCATTTTAGATTTAATGCTGCCCGACGGATCTGGCTTAACTCTATGCCGCGATATTAAATCGGAAACTAAAACAAAGAATATCCCAGTGATTATCTTAACTGCAAAAACCGATGAAGTAGATCGTGTTGTTGGGTTTGAGCTAGGCGCAGATGATTATGTTACCAAGCCTTTTAGTGTAAGGGAGTTAATTCTCAGAGTTAAAGCTGTATTAAAAAGAACCTCTTTGCCTGATACCAAAACAGATCAAAGTGAAGCCTCTTTTGGAGGTTTGAAATTAAATTTTAATGCCCATGAAGTTCACGTATATGGAAAGGAGGTGCTGTTAACTGCTGTGGAATTTAAATTGCTTAAGCATTTGGTTGATAGGAGGGGGAGAGTTCAAACTAGAGATCAATTGTTAGAAGATGTATGGGGGTATAGTTCCGAAGTTACAACTAGAACGGTAGATACTCACATTAAAAGATTGAGAGAGAAGCTTGGATCTATTGGGGATTACATCCAAACTATTCGAGGAGTTGGATATCGTTTCTCCAGAAATCCAGATTAGTTTTTAATGGGCATTCGAACCCGAATTTTCTTAATTACACTTTCATGTCTTTTTATTGGCATATCACTTTCATTTGTTGTTGCAGAAAGAGACTTATCTTTGCAAATTCAAGATCAAATCGAAACTGAACTTTTAAGACAGGCTAAAATCTTAAGAAAATCTATTGGTGATTTAATGAATCCCAATGATGTAATGTTATTAAAGTCTCTGGTGGATGAATATGCTGTAGCTTTAGATTCAAGAATTACCATTATCCTTAAAAGTGGAGAGGCTATCGTTGATTCAGATGTAGCAACTAGTAAAGTACTTTCCCTTGATAGTCATAGTGATAGACCTGAAATTATAGAAGCATTTGCAAATGGCTCTGGTTCAAGTAAAAGGTTTAGCTCTACTGTCCAAAAAGAAATGTTTTATTTTGCATTATTGGATCCTACTCAAAGCCCAGAAAGGGTTATTCGAATCTCTATTCCATATGAAAATTTAGACCAGGTTTTAGCTTCTCTAGACAATTCTATTACTTTAATAGTTGTCGTGGGTTTGATTGTTGCAATAATAGCAAGCGTTTTGGCTGGAGATTATATTAGGTCTAGCTTTATGGAGCTTGAAAAAGCCGCTGCTGAGATTTCTGCAGGCAGCTATAAAAAGAAAAATATTGAATCTCTGCCAACAAAACGTTCAGATGAAATTGGATCTATGGCAAGAAATATATCAACAATTTCAATGAACCTTAAAGATCAAATTTCTTTAATTGCAAAACAAAGAGATCAATTTGGATTAGTTTTAGATGGTCTAGGTGAGGGTATTATGGTTCTTGATGAAGATGGAGTAATAACATTCAGGAATGATCAAATTATGCAAATCTTTGGCTTGGATGAAATATTAAAAAAATCTATTTATGACCTAGATATTCCTCCCTTAAAACATCTATTTAAAAAAGCTCTTAAAAAAGGCATGCATGATAGCGAATTTGAAATCGATAGCGAAGATGAGCAAACAAGATGGATTTTGGCACATATGAATAAAGCTAAAGCTACAAAAGAATTAATCCTTGTTGTCCATGAAATTACTCAGCTTCGAGAGATGGACTCCATGAGAAGAGATTTTGTTTCAAATTTATCACATGAGCTTCGGACTCCAGTTAGCGTTATTAAAGCAAACTCAGAAACATTACTTGATGGTGCATTAAAAGATCCTAAAGATGCAAAAATATTCTCAAAGGCAATTTTGCATAATGCAGATCGTTTAAGTGAGATGGTAACTTCATTAATTGATTTATCTAGAATTGAGTATGGAGATCTAAAATTTGTTATTGAAGAATTAGTCTTAAATGAAGTTATCGAAACAGCTATGTCATCATTTTCAGGGACCGCCAAAAGAAAAAATATTGATTTAGTTTTTAGTGATCAAACAGATATTTTAGTTAAAGGAGATGCTAAGGCGATAGAGAGAGCATTAAATAATTTAATTGATAATGCTTTTAAATATAGCCCTACAAATTCCTTGATTGAGGTTCAAGCAAATATACAAGGAAACTTTGTACGTATTTCAGTTTTAGATTCAGGGGAAGGGGTGGAAGAGGAAGATCAAAAGTTAGTATTCAAAAGGTTTCATAGAACAGCTAAAGCACGTGCAAATACTAAACAAGGAAGCGGATTGGGTTTGGCAATTGTAAAAAATCTTGTAAATAACTGGCAAGGTGAGGTGGGAGTTGAGTCTAGAAAAGAAGGAGGTTCAGAATTCTGGTTTACAGTTCCATTGGCATGATTATCTTCATTTAGTCATCATCCATATATTTACTTAAAATCATGTATTGATCGTAGTTCAAATTATTAAATTCAACTCCTTCAAGCAAGATTTTATAGTTATTTATATTTTTAGACCAAGTTAAAGGTTTAAGCAGTTTTTTATTTTCATAATCTGTTTGGTTTAACAGGAATCTTAATGCTGTTAATCGAGCAATCATTTTGTTATTTGCATTGATGGCGATCCAGGATGAAAAATCCGGAGAAGTTTTCTCAAACATTTGTTCTTTATATAGAGTAAATGCATCCCATTTTGTAACCATGCGCTCATCATTAGGAGAGAGTTTCCAATACTTAAGCTCAGATTGTTTGCGAGCTTTCATCCTTCTTTTTTGTTGATCCTGGGATAAAGAAAAATAAAATTTAATAATTTCAATACCCTCATCAATGAGATTTTGTTCCCATGGAAGAACTCGATTCATAAAATCTCTGTATTGTTTTTCGCTGCAATATCCCATTACTGGTTCAGTTAATGCTCGGGTATACCAAGATCTATCTAAGAAAGCTATTTCACCTTTTTTGGGAATGACTTTTTTCCAACGTTTAAACCAATGAGATGATTCCCATTTTGTAGGAATGCCTAGGTTTACATATTTAAAGTTTCTTGGAATTAAATATTGAGTAAAAAATTTATATGCAGAACTTTTGCCAGCAGTATCTCTTCCCTCTAAAACGATGCAGATCCTTCGCTTATTTTTAATTACATCTTCTTGTAATTTTAAGAGCTCAATTTGTAACCTTCTTTTTTCAAGTTGATAAGATTTATCATTAAGTTTTTGATATTCCTTTTGGTCAAATGAAATAAGCATTTAAAAATTGTTTAAGCTGTTATCTAAAAAGTCTATAAGTAGCGTTTATTGTATCTTGAGATTGTATTCCTAACCCCTAGAATTATTAAAATTTATAATAAAGAAGTAATAAAAAAGGATTAATATATCTGTATGAGTGAAGATTTAGAAAAACGTGTTCAAGAACTAGAGGATATTCTTGCTATTCAAACTTTAAAACATACTTATCTTAATGCTTGTGATGCTAAAGATGTGCAAACTATGATTTCAACTTTTGTTACCTTGGATTGCAAGATTGATTATGGGCCAGTGGGCTCTTTTACAAATAGGGAAGATTTAGCAGCTATTTTTGAGGAAGTGGCATGCCATGAATATATGCTTGAATCTCATCATGCCCATAATCCAATAGTTAAGATACTCGATTCAGTTGAAGCAACTGGTAACTGGGCACTTACTTATAATTTAATTAATACAAAAGACTCGTCGATTACAACTTTGCATGGTTACTATCATGATGTCTATCAAAAAATTGAAGAGAAGTGGTTGATTAAAGAAACAACTTTTACAGGAAGCTCTTCACTAAATCTAGAGATAGAGAAAGAATTATTGAAAGTGATATTTGCAGGTAGTCCTTAGGCTGGAGTAGCGATACAGCTCAACAGGTAGGCATTGGCTGCTCGCACAGCTTCATTGAGCCCAACTTCAGTTAGTCCAGAGTTTTCTTTAGTGTTTAAAGATAAGATTGAAAAAATAATTTGAGTTACGACCAAGAAGACCCCAGATTTGTTAAACATGTTTGGAAGTCTGATAGATTTCTCAATATGCTTTAAGATTGAATCTGCTATGGGATAAAGATCAGAGCTTAAGATGGGAGGGGATACAGTATTCTCTAAAATAAGCTTTTGAGCTCCTAAGTTGTCATTAAAGAATTCTATGATGGAACTAACACATTCTTTCAAGCACAAAGAGTAATCTACCTCTGAGTTAGAAGAAATATTTTTCTTTAGATGTTTATTACAATTCTCTAGATATCTTTTGATTAGGGCATGCTTAATATCATCTGGAGTTTCAAAGAATTTATAAGTTGAGGTTCTTTTTAAATCAGCGAATTCAGATATTTTTGCAATTGTAAGCGAGTCTATGTTTCTTTGATCTAAAAGTGCATCAGAAGCATCCAAAATCTTCTTGATTCTCTCAATACTTCTTTTTTGCTTGGGTTTTTGCATAATTTCTTATTATCGACATTTGTTGTAAAAAAAACAAATAAATAAAAGTAGCAAATTAAAAGTATTTGGTGTATTGTGACATTTGTGTGACATTAATGTGTCGCTATGGAAAATTGCATTATGAACACTAAAAAGATACTTAAGCAACAAGGTCTTATCCCTAAAACATCTCAAGTAAATGAAATGCATATGTTTGGGTTTTTTTCAATGTGGGTGGTTTTAATTGCTGTCATCTACTTTTCCTAAATACGAATAATTTCCTCTTTTTAAAAATAGGTTTGTATCTAATAAGCTGTCTCGTGACATTTACAAGGCAATTGCTTCATAAACTTGTTACAAAAAATATTAAATTGTTTCTAAAAAGTAATCTAGTTTTCATATAAATTAAGTTTAATTTGACAATATATAACTAAACATATTTTTAATATGGAAACTTTATTTTTAGAATCTTACACAATTCTCCTTTTAGCAGGTTTTATTGGCTTTTTTATGGCTTTTGGAATTGGTGCAAATGATGTTGCTAATTCTATGGGGCCCTCTGTTGGTAGTAAAGCTATTACAATTAAACAGGCAATCATCATTGCTGCCATTTGAATTTCTTGGTGCTTTCTTTGCAGGCGGGGAGGTAACTTCAACTATCCGTAAGGGAATTGTTGATCCTAATCTTTATGCGAATGATATTAATATTTTTGTTATTGGCATGATGTCTTCACTTCTTGCAGGAGGCACATGGTTATATGTTGCAAGTTTACGTGGATGGCCAGTCTCAACTACGCATTCTATCGTAGGCTCTATCATTGGATTTGTGCTCATTACGAAGGGTGTTGACGCAGTTTCTTGGGGCAAAGTTGGAAATATTGCTATGAGCTGGGTAACTTCACCTGTATTCTCTGGCACGCTAGCTTTTGGACTATACATCTCAGCAAAAAAATTAATTCTGGATCGCTCTGACCCCAAAAAAGCTGCGATAACATACATTCCTTTTTACAGTGTTTTTGTTGCTATTGTAATTGCGCTTGTTACAGCAAGAAAAGGATTAAAGCATGTTGGGATTCAATGGTCAGAAAATGAGATGTATTTATTTATTTTAATTTTTAGTGCCACTGTTGGCCTTGTTACAGCTTTCATATTAAGAAGAAATAAAGAAAAAATTATGGAAGATGGTGGGATTGAATTTGCATTTGGATTGCTGATGATCGTTTCAGCAAGCGCTATGGCATTTGCTCATGGCTCAAATGATGTAGCTAATGCTATTGGTCCTTTGGCAGCAATTGTTAGTGTTGTTGATACAGGTGTGATTGGCTCAAATACGACTATAAGTCCTTGGGTCTTATTTGTTGGGGGTGTAGGTATCGTCTTTGGGCTTGCAACTCTAGGCTCTAGAGTGATTACTACCGTAGGAGAAAAAATTACTTCCTTAACACCGAGCCTTGGATTTTCAGCCAATATGGCAACAGCTTCAACTGTTGTGGCAGCCACCTATCTTGGATTTCCAATTTCAACTACTCATACATTAGTTGGTGGAGTTATCGGTGTGGGTCTTGCAAAAGGAGCAGAGCATTTAGACTTTAGCTCTATCAAGCGAATTATTGCGTCTTGGCTAGTCACTATTCCAGCAGGTGCAGCATTTACAATTTTATTCTATGTCTTGCTAAGAATTATTTTTGGAGTTTAAGAAGTTATTATTGATTTAAATCAACTTACTGAATCTAATAAGGTTGATAATAAAGCCTTTATTATATTTCAAAAATTTTTCTTTATTACTTGTTTAGTATTAGTAATTAGTTTTGAAGCTGCCGCTTCTAATAATAATATATATGCAAAGGTTTCGATTGATTTGCAATCAATTGAAAATAATGCGACAGGTACGAAGAATGATGTTGGTAGCAATGCCTCTATATTTGGTATCAAAGGAAAATTTTTATTTTCTGATGATTTCAATCTAAAGTTACTTTATCAGGCAGAGTATGAATTTGATCCTGTGGACGGAAAGGCCAGAGGAGATGATGGAACTTTTAAGCAACGCAATACTTTTCTTGGTATTGAAACAGGTTTAGGAACATTATTTGCTGGCAATCATGATTCAGCATTTAAAAAATCTCAATTAAGAGTAGATCTTTTTGACAATCTCGCTGCCGATATTAAAAATATCTTACATGGTGAGAATCGCCTAGAGGATTTTGTTGGATATACAACCCCCAAGTACTTGGGCAAGATTTCCGCAACATTTAATAGCATCAAGAATCCTTCTTTATCTGGTAAAAAATATAAATCTTATTCAGTTAATTATTCTGGTAAGAATATTCAAGCCGCTATTGCTGTTGATGAATCGATGAACGGGTTTGATGGAACAAGAGTTGTATTTTTGATTCCAATTAAAAAATCTAAAATTGGTCTTTTAGTGCAAAAAACCACCAAACTTTTATCAGGAATTGAAGAGAATGGTCATGTAGTAAGTTTTGCTAGAAAAATTCATTCTAAAGGCACATTGAAGATTCAGTATGCATCATCAAGTATGAAGATTGATAAAGGTAAACATTCTACAATTGGTTATGATTATCAGTTGCTGAAGAGTTTAAAGATTTTTACCTTTTACTCTCAATTAGGTTCTTCAAACAAGTCACAAAAGAAAGATATTTTTTCAGTTGGTTTAGAATATCAGTATTAAAAATTTCTAAATGACTTAGCATCGGCGTTACAATTCATGCATGACTAAGTTCTTAAAAATATGCCTGATACTAAATATTTTTTTGGTAGTTGCATGCTCGAAAAATACTTCAATAACTGCTGTTGCTGAGACAGAGCCTGTTGCCACGAGTGGAGATGCTGCAGATGACCCAGCAATAGTTATTAATTATCAAAATCCTTCTCGATCTATCATTCTGGGGACTGATAAAAAAGCTGGAATATATGCTTATAACCTTGCTGGAAAAAAACTCTCTTTTTCTAGTATGGGTGAGATAAATAATATTGATGTGCGACAGGTAGATGGAAAAATTTTTATTACAGCATCAAATAGAAGTTCTCAATCTATTGAGTTTTGGTCTTTTAATCAAAAAGATTTTTTTAGAAGCATGCGTTCATCTATTAATTTATTTAGTTTGGCTGATCAATCTATAACAATTCCATCCAATATAGATGTATATGGCATCTGTATCGGTTTGATTGATGGAATCCCTATTGTTTTCGTAACAGAAGATAAGGGTCCTAGAGTTGAGTTGTGGACTCCTCAGAATCAGGTATTAGTTGGTACTTTCAGCAATGGAGGTGAGTCAGAGGGTTGTGTATTTGATGATGAAAATAAGACTGTATTTATTTCTGAAGAAGAAGTAAATGGTGTTTTAAAAGCATATAACTTAAATCAAGAGTTTCCTTTTAATGAACCAATTATTGTTGATTCAAGAGAGGGTAATATTGGTGGAGATCCTGAAGGATTAACTATTTATAGAACTTCAGAAAAGGGAGGCTACATCCTTCTTTCTTCTCAAGGTGATAATAAATATAATGTTTATAATAGATCCTATCCTTATGAGTTTATAACAAGTTTTAGAATTAACGATAAACCAAGCGGTATTGATGGAACTTCTGAAACTGACGGTATAGCTGTTTCAAATCATAATTTCGGAGTTAATTTTTCAAAAGGAATTATGGTTGCCCAAGATGGCTATAACTATGATGACGAGCAGCTAAAAAATCAGAATTTTAAAATAGTTTCCTTTAAAGATATTTTAAATAAGAAAGAACTTTAAACCCTTTATATTTTTTTTAAATCTAAGATTTCTTTTGTGTATTCTTTATAAACTTCAATGAATTCAGGGTGAGATAAAATCCAAAACTCATTATCTAAAATTTTGTTAAATATTAGTTTTGCTAAATCAATTGGCTCCATGCCGTTTTTAACACTATCCGCAAGCCACTGTGCGTTGTTTTTTGTACTTTCATCTTGGTCAATCGAGTCTTCATCAAGCTTTAAACCCAAGTTATCTCTTTCAATTATATTTGTTTTTATTAGTCCTGGACATAAGACAGAAACGCCTATTTTTGGATTATCTATGAGGTCTTCGTGAAGTGATCTAGTGAGGCCTACTACTGCATGTTTTGTAGTTGTGTAAGGTGCAAAAGCTGGACCTACAATAAGTCCTGCCATGGAAGATGTGTTAACGATATGACATCTTTCATTGCTAGCGATCATATCTTCTATAAATAAATTTAATCCATAAATCACGCTCATTAAATTTACATCAATAATTCTTTGCCAATTTTTATGATCTGCTTTCCATGCCCTACCTTCTAGGAAGATCCCAGCATTATTAAAGAGAAAATGTACAGAACCAAAATTCTTATTAATAAGTTTTTTTGCATTTTGATATGAATCCAGATCTGATACATCACATTTAATTTTTAAAATGGGAGAGTCTACAATGAGCTTTTCAGTTTGATTAAGCCCATCTTCATTCAAATCCATGAGCACAATATTCATACCAAGACTTGCAGCGTGCTGAGCTATACCTCGACCAATACCGCTTGCAGCGCCAGTGATTAAAGTAGTTTTATTTTTAAAAATATCAGGTTGCAAGATAGCCGCCATCAATAGGGTAGAACGATCCTGTGATGTAGGAAGCCTCTGATGAGGCTAAAAAATATATCAGATTTGCAACCTCGTCTGATGTTGCAACTCTTTTTAAAGGAACACGTTGTAACAGATATTGCATGACG
>CAYUHD010000028.1:0-17942 GCA_964444385.1 uncultured Gammaproteobacteria bacterium | reverse complement strand
CGCGACCTGGAGTAAATGGAACATCAGCTCCTGAAGCCTTCTCAATCCCAACATTGCCAGCTAACACAATTATATCGGCGATAGATGCACCTGTGTCTGAAGAAATCTTTTCATAAATTGATAGGACTTTTGAAAGTTGCTCAGGCTTATTAACTTCCCAATCTTTTTGAGGAGCTAAACGGATTCTTGCACCATTAGCGCCGCCTCTAAGATCTGAATTTCTGAAAGTTGAAGCGCTCGCCCATGCAGTTTCTACCATTTCTTGAGTTGAGAGTTCTGACTCAGAAATTGCTTTTTTTACTTCACTAACATCATAATCAGTATTACCTGCTGGAACTGGATCCTGCCAAATCAATTCCTCATCTGGAACCTCAGGCCCAAGATATCTAGCTTTTGGCCCCATATCTCTGTGTAACAATTTAAACCAAGCACGAGCAAAAGCATCAGCAAATTCTTCTGGGTTCTCATGAAAACGCTTAGAAATCTCCCTATAAGCAGGATCTTCCCGCATCGCCATATCTGCTGTTGTCATCATAGTTGGGACTCGGACTGAAGAATCTTCAGCATCTGGCGCCATATCTTCTTCTTTCTGATCAATTGCATGCCAAACAATCTTGCCAGCAGGAGTTTCTACCTTCTCCCACTCATAGCCAAATAAAAGATCAAAATACCCATTGTCCCATTTGATAGGATTGGCTGTCCAAGCTCCTTCGAAACCGCTTGTGATAGTATCACTACCCATTCCAGATGCATGGCTGCTTTGCCAACCAAAACCCATATTTTCTAATGGCGCTCCCTCTGGTTCTGTTTGAACATGGTCTTCTAGCCCAGCGCCATGACCCTTACCAAACGTGTGACCACCAGCCACAAGCGCAACTGTTTCTTCATCATTCATATTCATGCGGCTAAATGTTTCTCTAACATCTTTGCCACTTGCTATTGGATCTGGATCGCCATCTGGGCCCTGAGGATTAACATAAATTAATCCCATTTGAACTGCTGCAAGTGGATTGGCTAGATCTCTTTTTCCAGAATAACGCTCATTAGCTAGCCATTCTGTTTCTGCTCCCCAATCTACATCTTCTTCTGGGGCCCAAATATCAGGCCTACCGCCTCCAAAGCCAAATGTTTTTCCACCCATTGATTCAATGGCCACATTGCCAACCAAAATAAATAAATCTGCCCAACTTATTTTCCTGCCATATTTTTGCTTAATAGGCCAAAGCAATCTTCTAGATTTATCTAAATTACCGTTATCTGGCCAACTATTTAAAGGAGCAAAACGTTGATTGCCTGAATTTCCTCCACCTCGGCCGTCTCCACTTCTATAAGTCCCGGCAGCATGCCAAGTCATTCGAATAAATAAAGGGCCATAATGACCATAATCAGCCGGCCACCAATCCTGAGAATCAGTCATCAGATCATTAAGGTCTTTTTTCAATGCATCATAATCAAGTTTCTTAAATTCTTCCGCATAATCAAAACCCTCATCCATTGGATCGCTTTTTTGATCATGTTGATGCAAGATGCTTAAGTTTAATTGATTGGGCCACCAATCTTTGTTAGATGTTCCACTTGAACTATTGGAAGAAAGACTTCCATGCATAACTGGGCATTTACTTTCTGTTTCTTTACTCATAATTAAATTCCAAAATCAAAATTAAAATTAAAACACCACTAAAAAGATGTGGTATATAAAAATCTTACATATTTTATATGTATTGGTAAATATCTTAACTTTATTGAGGAGTATCTATGGTATCTATTTTTTGCCATTGTAAATTAAAATTTCTATTTACAAATTTAACAATGCCGTCTCTTCTTTCAAGAGTATCTTCATAAATAATTCCCATATCTAATTTCTTTATCTTTCCATTATCTTCAAATATATGGCTCGCTATGCAATATGTCTTTCCTTTATAAATATCTCCATTCCAAGACCCATCAATATTTCCAATAAAATGCATAGTCTTACTATATGTTGCAACTAAATAGTCCATTGCCCCTTTGAAACCCTCAATACCTTTTAGGTCGTAGCCACCTGTCATGGAAAAATTAGGCCACATAATTGAATCTAACTCATCAAAATTTCTTGAATCTACAATTTCAGCATATTGGTAAATAACTTTTTTAGCTTCATCGTTTATTTCCATAGTATTTGCTCCTAAAAAAATTGGGATAAAAAGAATTAAAAAAAATATTTTTCTCATATGATCCTAACCCTTTAGTAATTCATTTAATTATAAGTTACTCAAATCACTTATAGCCTTTAAAACTGGAGGTATGTCATCTTTCGAGCGAACAAAATTAATTGGAAAGATCTCGATTTCAGTTAGTCCAGCGGCAACAGACTTTTCTGCTTGCTTTAAGGTTAGCTCTAGATTAGGCACTCCAGAATCATCAATCTGTGTCGGTAATTGCCCTCTAATCCTTGGCATTTCTGTTCTATTATTTTCTTTAAACGCAGAACTTAATAATTCTTTTCCACTTGAAATAAAGTCCGCATCAGTTTTTATTGGAATCCATCCATGACCAATCCTTGATATTTTTTGTGCAGTTTTTTCGGTCATTTTTAAACCAAATAATAATGGTAAATCTGATCCTTGAACTGGCTGCGGTTGACACCAGATATCATCAAATTTAAAAGTATTGCCTTCAAAAGAAGCAGGGCTTTTTTCCCATAATAATTGGCAGATTTCTAACGTCTCCCAGAAAATTTCAGATCTTTTTTCAAACGGAACGCCGGCTGTATGATACTCCTCTGCTTGCCATCCCATACCAACTCCTAATTCCAACCTGCCTTTTGAAATAGAGTCTATTGTTGCGGCTGTTTTTGCTAATAAGGCTGGATTTCTTAAGGGAGCAATTAAAACTGCAGTGCCTAAGTGTAATTTGGTAGTGTGTGAAGCAATCATTGTTAAAACAGTTAACGGCTCATACCATGGGGCTTCAGAGGGCAAAGGAAAAGTTCCAAAAGGATATTTATTAAGATTCTTTCCCATTACAACATGATCCGTAAGACTGACACCATGAAAGCCCATTTCCTCTGCAGATTGAGAAATATCTATATATGAATTTATATCGCCATCAAAAAAATTATGAAGTCCAAACAAACCAGCTATTAATTTCATTAATGCGCCCTCACTTTAAATATATCTTATTTATTGTACGAAGAATTTTCCTCTAATGCACTTTCAAAGATGTTATAAAAATTTATATAACTAATATCAATGCTAAGAATGATAAAAGTAATTTTAAAAAGAGATTAAAACTCTCGTATGAAATTGTAAATATTAATCTTTTGCCTAAAGTTGCTCCTGCGAATCCAGCTATGGCTAAAATAAAAATAAAGAAAAGATAATCTTGAACTGAGAAACTAAGAAAAGAAGTAAATAAAAGTATCTTAACAGTGTGCTGAAAAATCATAACTGCTCCATGATTTGCTACGAGTACTTCGGGTGATAATTTCTTTGTTCTCATGTAAGCAGTTACTAATGGTCCGTTTGCGCCAACAAAAATACCTGCAAAGCCAGAGATAAATCCGCAGAACCAATCATTTCGCATAACTGAAAGAATAAAATTATCTAAAGGAGCCCAAGTAAAAAAAATTATCGTTCCAGCTATTACCCATAAAAGCATTTGCTCTGACAGAGAGCCAAATAAAAGAATTCCTCCAAAGGCACCAAAGATAGTAGCAATTAAAATATTCTTTATAAGACTCCATTTAAAGAACTCTTTATATACATATGTTCTTGATAAATTGTTGGCCAGTTGAATAGATCCATGAAGAGGAATAAGAGTTCCTGGTGAAAAAGATTGGGCTAAAGCAACAAGCATAATCATGCCTCCACCAACACTAAAAATAGAGGTGAGTAAAGATGTTAAAAAAGAAAGTATTGCAAAAAAGGTAATAAACTCTACTGACATATAAGAGTGTGTTTTTAGTTATAAAGGAATTAAGATTAACTCATGACAGAAATAGATCAAATTATCAATCATCTAACTTTAGATGAAAAAATTTCTCTTCTCAGTGGTTTTAATTCCTGGTACACGAATAAAATTGACCAAAAAAATATTCCAAGCATCAAAATGTCCGATGGTCCAAATGGAGTGCGAGGAGATTCTAATTCAGGAAAATCTTCTGCTTGTTTCCCATGCGCTATCTCAATAGGATCTACATGGGATCTCGAACTGATTAAGAAAATTGGAGTTGCTTTGGGAGAAGAAGCGCAAGCAAAAGATGTTGATGTTCTATTAGGTCCAACCATAAATATTCACAGACATCCCCTAGGAGGTAGGCATTTTGAAAGTTTCTCTGAGGATCCATTTTTAACTGGAAAAATTGCAACCAATTATGTTCAGGGGGTTCAATCTCAAGATGTTGCAGCCTGTTTAAAACATTTTGTTGGAAATGATACTGAATATGAGAGACATTCAATAAGCTCTAATATTGATGAGAAAACTCTGAGAGAAATATATTTACTTCCATTTGAAATGGGCGTCAAGCAAGGAAATGCAAAAGTTGTAATGAGTGCATATAACAAATTAAATAATATCTATTGTAGTTCTCATCAAGAATTATTAATTCAAATCTTAAAGAAAGAATGGGGTTTTGATGGATATGTTGTTAGTGACTGGGGGGCTGCTCTTGAAACCGAAGAAAATGCAAATGGTGGGTTAGATCTTGAAATGCCGGGGCCTGGAAATGTTTGGGGGAAAGCTCTAATTAGTGCTGTTAAAGCTAATAAAGTTTCTGAAGATTTGATTAATGATAAAGTCAAAAGAATTTTATCTGTTGCAGAATTTTCTAAACGTTTTGATGAACCAAATATTAAAAATGAAGAAGCTCTTGATCGACCGGCACATAGAAAGCTATTAAGAAAAGCTGCAGCAGATGGAATGGTTCTTTTAAAAAATGAAGGCTTGCTGCCTCTTAAAAAAGATATTAAAAAACTGGCAATTATTGGCCCTAATGCTAAAGAGGCACAAATTATTGGTGGTGGCAGTGCAAGCCTGAGACCTCACTATCAAATTCACCCTCTTGAAGCACTCCAACAAAGACTTGGATCTGAAACAAAAATTTTGTACTCCAAGGGTTGTCATACGCATAAATATCTCCCAAAGATCAATGAAAAGCTAATGGCTGATACCGATGGTTTCTTGGTTGAATACTTTAATGGAAATAATTTTAATGAGAGCTTAATTTTAGAAGAGCGTCTGATAGGGAGTAAATTTTGGGTTTTTGAAGGCTTTGCAAAGGATGTAATCTCAAAAGAAGAAAGACCAAATATTTCTGTGAAGTTTTCTTGTGAATATACTCCAGATATTTCTGGTCAACATGAATTTGAAATTTTTGGCATTGGTCAATGCCGTTTACTAATTAATGACGAGGAGCTAATTGATAATTGGAATAATACAGATCCAGGTGAAGCCTTCTTTACTTTTGGCTCTGCTTCTAGAAGAAGCATCGTAGATTTTCAGAAAGGGAAAACTTATAGAATTGAAATGCAGTATCATTTTGAAGGAAGTTTCCCTGCTGTCTATATAGGTTGCCGGGTTCCTGATGAGGTAGATTTATTTGCAGAGGCTATAGAAGCTGCATCAAATGCAGAAGAGGTTGTTTTAATAGTAGGGACCAATTCAGACTGGGAAACGGAAGGAAACGACAGAGCTAATTTTGATTTGCCTGCTAATCAAAATAAATTAATTGAAGCAATTTTAGAGGTTAACCAAAATACAGCCCTGGTTGTAAATACAGGGTCACCGGTTAACATGCCTTGGGCAAACAAAGCAAATGCCATAATACAAACATGGTTTGCTGGGCAAGAATTTGGAAATGCTTTGTTTGATATTTTATCGGGCGAAGTTAATCCATCTGGAAAATTGCCAACATCATTCCCAAAAAACATTGAGGATACTCCGGCTTATAAATCATATCCTGGAACCGATTTGCAAATGAACTATGATGAAAAACTCTTAGTTGGTTATAGGTGGTATGAAAAGAATTCTATAAAGCCTTTGTTTTGCTTTGGTCATGGTCTGTCATTTACGAAATTTAAATATGAGGATCTCGATGTAACCATAGAAAGTGATATGGAAGTATCATGCAAATTTACCATTCAAAACAATGGAAATATGGCGGGGTTAGAAACGGCTCAATGCTATGTAGGCTTTTCAGAGCCACTACCTAGCGAGCCCCTCAAAACCCTACAAGGTTTTGTTAAAACAAATATAGAGTTGAATGAAGTTAAAAATTTAGAAATAAGGCTAACTCCTAGGAATTTCTCTCATTGGTCAGTAGATACTAAAACCTGGCAAATTAGAGAGGGTTCTTATCAAATTTTTATTGGCTCTTCCTCAGAAAATATTCATCTGAAAGCAATGATTAATCTTGAGCAAGTGTTAGAAGTTCTTTAGCAGATAGTTCAATTTTTGATGCTTGAATGGAACTGTTGGTTTCAAAGATAGTTCTTGGCCCAATCAGTGGAAAAATTAAATGAGATTTGTGCAGTACGTATGCAAGAGCAATTTGGATGGGTTGCACATTCCTTTGTTCGGCTATTTCAAAGCATTTCTGCCTTCTATTTAAATTTTTTTCATAGTGCCAAACTCTCATCTCTTCATCTAAGGTAGGATTTGAAAAATGCTCATTGGACATTATCTCTTTTTTCTTAATAAAGAACCCTCTTGCTTGAGAGGACCAAGGAAATAACATTATGTTCTCTTCAATTAGGTATTTTAAATAAGCATCATTAACTCCCACACATCCTGGCCATACCGGTTCAATCATTTCAGCTAAACTAAAATTATTGCTAAGTACAATGAATGGTTCTTTTTCATTTTGAATTGCATAAGTTCTTGCTTGTGAAAATCTATCTAGCTCCCAATTTGATGCGCCTATTAAATCAATTAAACCTTCATCTTTAATTTCAGCTATTGCATCTACAAATTCATCTACTGGGACATTTAAGTTATCTCTGTGCAAGCAGAAGATGTCTAATTTTGAAACCTGAAGGCGTTCAAGAGATTCCAGTATTTGAGGGCGGATGTACTTGGGCTCACATTCTGGTGTATGAGCTCCCTTGCCGAGAACTATAACCTCTTTTTCTAACTGCCTAGAGTTTATCCAATCGCCAAGATACTTATCGCCCCTTCCATGGTTATATATATAAGCAGTATCAAAAATTCTGCCGCCAGATCCAAAGAAATGGTCAAACATCGTAAACGCATGAAGATCAGAAGTTTGGTTATCGCAGCCAAAAGCTAATCTTGAACCAAGCTTTTTTACACCTGGTACTTGAATGTTTTCAAGTTGTGGTTTTTGTAATAAGTAAGCTTGAGATTTAAATATTGGAGAGTGCTTAATAGAGCTTTTTGGACATTCTATTTCTATTTCTTGCCTCCACTTATCAAGCCAAAACATATTACTTTGGGTCTCAGCATGTGAAATAAATTCAGATTCTGTTTTATTTTCTAAGATACAGTTTGTTGCATGCTCGATCTCTCTTGTAAATAGGCCAGATTCATCAATGTATTTTATTTCTCTTTGGTTATTGCCTGCATGCGATAAAAATATAGATGATTTGCCTTCTTGGAATTGTCCACAATGCCATGGCTCAGGAACATTGATTGAATATTCGCCGCTTGATATCACAAGATTATTAGAAAAATCTTCATTGATTGCACAACTTATTTTTGCCTCAATGGTCTCAGAAAATATTAGATGGGCATGTGACTGAAGATCAACACCGGTTTTATCTAACCGGCCTTTTGCTGAAAGATTTTTTGGGTCTGCAAAAAATAAGCCTTGTAAATGACCAGCTATCAGTTTGGTCATTGTGAGCGGATGACACCCAATATCTAATATTGCCCCTCCCCCCAAGTTAGGGTTTCTTAGTCTATGCTCTGCCGATACATCAGCCTTAAACCCAAAAGAGGCTTCAATCAAAACTTTTTCTTTAGCATCTAAAATAAAATTTAAGTTATCTAGAATATTTTTTGTCTGCGGATGGGTTCTATACATAAATGCTTCCATTAAAAAAACATTTGATAAATCGGCTAGATCCAAAAGAATCATACTCTCATAGGCATTCATGGTGAATGGTTTTTCGCAAAGGACATGCTTACCATTTTTTATGGCTTCTAATGTAAAAATAAAATGTTCACTATGAGGAGTTGCAATATATACAGCATCTATTTCCGTTGAGGATATAAAATCGATCAAGTTATGATGAGCATCTATGTGAAACTTATCTGCAAAACTGTTTGTTTTATCCGGATTTCTTCCAAATACACTAATTAATCTAGAATTTTCTGCAGTCTTTATAGATTGAGCGAATGCTGTGGCTATGGAGCCTGGACCAATTACCCCCCAATTAATTTCATCCATTGGTTGGTTTCCTTTCCTCAATTTCATTGATTAATTTTTGATGAAAGCTTTTGTCGATAGGGTAAAAAGAAACCAATACAAAACTAATAAAGATACCTACTAAAGGTATCCAAGTCATAATAAATTTTAATCCTGATAAAGTTTGTTCAGACTGAACCTCATTAGGCTCAAAACCAATTTGAGTTAGTGCCATGCCAAGCAAAACTGCAGCAAATGCTATAGCGCCTTTTTGAGCAAAAGTCATAAATCCATATAAAGAAGATTCTGTTCGAACTCCTGTTTTCCATTCTCCATATTCAATTGTATCTGGGAGCATTGACCAAAATAATACTCCTGTTGCACCGTTGCCAATTCCTATAAACCCTAATACAAGCAGCAGCTCATTGAGAGAGGCAATTGGATAAAAATAAAAAATTAAGAACCCTATTAGCAACAATGTCATTGCAGCCATCCAAGAGTTTCTCTTGCCTATTTTCAATGCAGCATATGCCCAAAAAGGAATAACTAAGAGAGCTACACCACTGCTTACTCCTAAAATTAATCCCTGGTATTCATGAAGATCAAGAAAGTACTTAACAAAATAGATTAAATTATTATTGAACATGATAGAGGTAGAACCAAGAATTAAAATTGATCCAAAGACAATCCAGAATGGGTAATTCTCAGCGACTGATCTAAATACTTTCGAAAAACTTGGCAATTGTGCTGGGGTGAAATTGAATTCTCTTTCTTCAACAAATCGAACTGTAATGCTCAAAACAAGAACAGCTGTAAGACCACAAACCATACCTAGGAAAATGAATCCCAGCGCCTCATCGCCGCCACCAAACCATAGCACTATCGGAAAACCTAGCGCTGAAACTGAGAGAGTACCAAAAGAAGCTCCGATCATTCGTGCGGTTGTAAGTTTAGTTCGCTCATCGCTGTCATCAGTAATCCTGGCTGTGAGAGAGGAATATGGAACGCTTACAATTGTGAAAGATGTTCTGTGAACTAAATTTACAGTCAACAAAAAAATAAAGAGTGTGATGCCCTCAAACGGAGGAACCCAAAATAGTAATATAAAAGAAAAAGCTAATGGGATTGCACCATAAAAAATATAAGGGCGATAACTCCCCATTTTGGTTCTAGTTCTTTCTGCAAGATACCCCATAAATGGGTCGGTGATTGCATCCCAGGCTATTCCAAGAGCATAAATCCACCCTGCAAGCAAAGGAGTAATGCCAACCACATCAGTATAAAAATAGAGAAGATATAAACCCACTCCACTCCAATATAAACAAATTGCGTAATCTCCAATACCATAAGCTGCTCTGACTTTATTCGATATTGTATCTGTGTTCATAAATCTTCAATGACTATAGCAGTCTTGTAGTCGGTTGGTAATATTTGAAGAGTGCATTAGTATAAAAATGGATCTAAGTAAAATATCTAAAAATATATGGATGCAAATAAACAATATTCAGAGGGTTTTGCTGGTAATAATGGAGTAAAAATCTTTTACCGTGACTATGGTCCTGGAGATGGCGATCCTATTCTGTTGGTCCATGGACTAGGAGCTCAACTTGTTCATTGGCCCCCTCATCTAATAAATTTTTTGCAAGCAAATGAGTTTAGACCTATAACTTACGATAATAGAGATGTTGGATTGTCATCAAGATTTTCCGGTAACCCATCATTTATATTAGATTACATAAAATACTTTTTACGGTTACCGATTAAATCTGAATATACGATTGATGACATGGCTGACGATGGCATTAAACTGCTGGAGTCTTTAAATATAGACAAAGCTCATATTTTAGGAACTTCAATGGGCGGAATGATTGCTCAGATTATAAGTGCTCAATATCCAGAAAAAGTAAAATCATTTACCTTGATTGCCTCAACTGCATCAACCCCAAGTCCAATCAATGCGCCCTCAAAGGCAGTTCGAGATCTTATGATGGAGAGATCTAAAAATCCCAATGCATCAATTCAGGAAGCTGTTGAGAGAGAAATTAAATATGTTTCACTTATTGGTATGGAGGGTCGAGTTGTAGATACTCCGGAATTCAGAGAAGAGATAATTCAGAACTTAAAGCGCGCCAAAGATGGCTCTGGATATGCGAGACAACTGTTATCAATTCTTGCATCAAAAGATAGACTTAAAAAAATTCAGAAAATTAAAGCTCCAACTTTAATTATTCATGGAAGAGATGATCCAATGATTAGGCTTAAAAATGCTTACAGAATGCATAAGTTGATACCACATAGTAAATTAAAAATAATAGATGATATGAAGCATTTAATTGAACCAGAAATTCTCAATCAGTTTCAAGCAATTCTGCTAAATCACCTTCAATTAAGTTCTTCGGAAACTAACTTTTAATGTCTGAAAGCTCTTCTTTGCTGATAAGTAGCATTTCACCTATCTGCATGAAAAGTGAGTTTTCATATTGATCCACGTCATCATCAGACAAAATTACATCCCAGATATTCGTTAAAATTTCTATCTTCATTCTTTTGGTACAATTGCTGTTGATAATATTAATAAAAGGATTGAAAGATTCCTTGTGGCTTGTCCAATCCTTCAGCTCTTTAAATGCTTCTAAAAAATTACCATCGGGATATAAATCTAAATAAAAATTTTTAATCTCATCTATTTCATTTTCATCTATTTTTCCATCCATTCTAGCAACTTCAATCATTAAACATAGAACCGCAGATACATGTGGCGGCATATCTTTTGGGTTACCTGAAATATCAATAAATAATTTTTTTTTAAAAATAGATAACATTGTTTGAAAAAGATAATTTAAAAAATAACTATAGCAAGCTTTTTGCAGATTTAGCTAGGACTATAATTGTAAAAATAATTTTGAATTAATTTCATCTAATCATAGGTTTAACGGATGTTGGGCTCCTTTTAAAACAGTCCCTAGAATCTTAATATCCTTGATTTCATTTTCTTTAACATTTAAAGGGTTTCTATCAAGGATAGTAAAATTTGCAAATTTACCCTCCTCAATTGATCCATACATTTTCTCTAATCTCAAAACATAGGCTGAATTTATTGTAACTGCTCTTAAAGCCTCAATAACACTAATTCTTTGATTTGGTCCTGCGACATTACCCGCAAAATTATCTCTGTTTACAGCTGCATGCATAAGTATCAAAGGTGAGGCTGGCGCCATAGGCATATCAGAATGAAGCGCTACTTTAATACCTTCTTTTATTGCACCACCTAACCTAACCATTTCCTGAGAGCGCTCAAAGCCCACTCCTTTTCTGCTGTATAAATCAGAAAGCGCTTTTACGTAATATGGGTTTGCACTAATTACCACCCCTAATTCTTTCATTTTTTTTAACTGGTCTTTTGCTGAATATCCAAAATGAACAACAGTGGTTCGATGATCATCTCTTGGACTTTCTTTTATATTCTTCTCTAAGGTTTTTAACAACCTATCTAAACCAGCATCTCCATTCTGATGGATATGAATTTGATATCCATCATTCCAGAAAATCTTAAAAAGATTTTCATAAGTTTGAAGGTCCATCAGCCAAGAGCCCTGGTGATTATCTAGATAGCCATCTCTCATGACCATATTTTGAGAGTACATGGCACCATCAGTAAATAATTTAATATGCTTAGGTAAATAATTTAACTTTCCAGTCCCCCAACTTATTTGTTCTGTTGCTGCATCCAAGATTTCATTAGATCTAAATTTCTCAGATAAATTTAACGCACTTGGAAAAAAATATGACTCAAATGGAGAATCTATATTTCCAAAAGTGTAATTCTTAGCTGCTTGTAGTTCCTTGCTATGCATTGAACCTGGATTCCCGATAACAGTTATTCCATTACTGTGTAAATAATTTTTTGTTTTTTGAAGGCCTTTTATTAATTTTGAAGGCTCGGCTAATATCTGCATCAAATTAGGCAAAACAAGAATTGCGCCTCGCTCTGAGAAATGTCCATCATCAAAGTTTGCAAGAGGCGCATCTGCTCCAAGATCTGTAAATGCATTTTTAGTTATTCCCAATAATCTCATCGCTGGGGTATTCAAAATAAATTCATGAAAAGACCTATGAATTACAACAATAGGTCTAGTTGAAGAAATTCTATCTAAATCGTGTTTAGTTAATCGACCATGAAAATAATGATGAAAACCCCAAGAAACTAATGGCTGATTTGCAGGATGATTATTTTCAACTTCAGACAATTTTGATATGTAGCTTGATCTATTTCGAACCCCTTTTGAGGTTTTTAAAGGCAAATGCCAATCTTCTATGGCGATAATTTCAGAGTTCATTGTTACCGCAGCTAAAAATGGATGAATGTGATGCTCAATGAAACCAGGAACAATGATGGCATCTGAAAAACTAGAGATTAAAGTGGCATTTGGATATGCCAATATTAGATTTTCTTTAGTACCAATATTTACAATTTTTGATCCTTGAACTGCAACGGCTTCTACAGAATCATGATTTGAATTTAGGGTAATAATTTCTTTTGCAATAAATATTTTAAGTAAACTATCTTCATCTGATCTAACGAGAGGCGAGATAAGAAAAAAAGCTATAAGCAAAAAAATTGTTACAACAGATTTTTTAAAAAAGATCATGTAAAAGTTATTACTTCCAGATACGCATTAATCCCTCTTGGGCAGTTGATGCAATCAATTTACCTGCTTTAGTGTAAATTGACCCACGAGAAAAACCTCTTGCATTTGACGATATGGGGCTATGCATATGATGTAATACCCAATTATTAAAATTAACTCTTCCGTGGAACCACATGACATGATCTAGGCTAGCGCTCTGAAATTTTTTTGACATAAAATTTACTTCATGCGGGTTAACTGCTGCTCCAAGCAAACCCATATCAGAAACATACAAGAGCAATGCTTGATGAATCCTATGATTGGCAGGTAATTTTCCTGTGGGCTTCATCCAGGTATTTCTGTACGGAGGAAGTTTCTCTGCCTTAAGTAAATCAATAGGTTCAACTTGCCTAATTTCAATCTCTCTTTCTCTAAGCCACATTGGCAAATAATCTTTGTGTATTTTTGTTTTCAGTTCATTTCTGAGCTCAAAGTCGCTTTTCAATTTCTCTGGTCCTTGAATATCAGGCATTTTAATTTGATGAGTAAGCCCCATTTCTCTTTTTTTAAAATAAAAAGATCAACTAAAAATTGCTTCTCCGTTTTGAATAGCATTTACCCTTCTAGTAGTAAAACTTTTACCATCTCGGATGCGATCCACTTCAAATATAATATTTTGTTTAAAATCACCTGGTCTAAGAAAATATGAATGGAAAGAATGCACCATTCTTGTCTTCTCTACAGTGTGATAACCAGCAATTAAGCATTGCGCCATAATCTGGCCACCAAAAATTCTTTGAAAACCGACGCTTTCTCCAGTCCAAGTATAAAGATCTCTATCTATTCTAGTTAAGTTAAATAGCTCTAGTGTCTTTTTTAGGGCATTAGTCATGAATAGTGCGCATTGATTAAATAAAAATTATCTTACATTGATTCAATAAAAACTAGAACTTTATCCCATCAAAAGTTAGCATAGTCCATCTTATAGATAAAAAAATATTGTTAATGATAGATTCAGAAAGAATAAGCCTGCCCAATAGGCCTGACCAAAAAGTAAATGTAAAACAAACCTTTGGGATTGATGCTGATCTTGTGGTTCATGGTTTTAAAGAAAAAACACAATGGGTCCCAGAGATTGATTCAACTTATATATTTGATAAGGACACTACCATGGCAATCTTGGCTGGTTTCGAGCATGATCGAAGGGTGATTATCCAGGGATATCATGGAACAGGCAAGTCAACACATATTGAACAAGTAGCAGCAAGGCTTAATTGGCCATGTGTCAGAATTAATCTTGATAGCCATATCAGCAGAATTGATTTGCTTGGCAAAGATGCCATAGTGTTAAAAGATGAAAAACAAATTACTGAATTCAAAGAAGGCATTCTGCCTTGGTCAATTCAAAACCCTGTTGCTCTTGTTTTTGATGAATACGATGCAGGAAGACCAGATGTAATGTTTGTAATACAAAGAATACTTGAGGTAGAGGGAAAATTAACTTTACTTGATCAAAACCAAGTGATTTCTCCACATCCAAGCTTCAGACTTTTCGCTACGACTAACACTGTTGGCATGGGTGATATGACGGGTCTTTATCATGGAACTCAACATATCAACCAAGGCCAAATGGATCGATGGCACATATTATCAACCTTAAACTACCTTGAGCGTTCTCTTGAGCTTGATGTTGTGACTGCAAAAGTTCCTGAACTAAAATCTGCAAAAGATAAAGCTTTGATAAAATGTATGGTCCAGCTTGCCGATTTAACTAGACAAGGTTTTATTAATGAGGATATTTCAACATTAATGTCGCCAAGAACGGTAATAATGTGGGCGCAAAATTATATTATTTTTAAAGATATCCAACACTCTTTCAGATTAACATTTCTAAATAAATGTGACGAAACTGAACGGCCTATCGTGGCAGAATATTTTCAAAGATGTTTTGGAGAAGATCTTTTGGAAAGTCATAATCCTGAAACGTAATTAATGAGTTGGGTTAAAGATCGAGAGGAATTCAAGCAAGCTGCTCTTTCAACTGCAAGAGCTGTCTCTAAAAATTCAAACTTAGAAAGTGCATCTCAAGCTTCTAGCCGCCCCCCGCCATTATCACAAATCTCTTTACATTACCCGCCACACTCTTCTGCACAAGTTGGCTCATGGAGAGGAGAAGCAGATTTTCAAGCATTTTGGCACGCATTCCATAAAGAACATGGTGCACCAAAAATGCCAAAAATTGCTAGAGATTTCTTTGTGGAGCTAGAACTATCCAGGGTTGAAATAGTTGGAGGAGAAACTTTTCCTGGTTCAAAAATTAATGTAAATGCATATCTGAATACACAAGCAAAAAAGGGAATAGATAATAAAGTTTCGCCTTTAAACCCATTAGCAGCAAACCTTTGGTTGAAACAGCTTAATGGTGATGTCTTACTAGCAGATAGTAAGAATACTATTGATGCATTCTTAGCTTCTATACCTGTCAATATCGAAAAAATAGGTAAGGAATTAATTGAAGCTCGGCATTCTCAAGAGAAGTTCCAATCCGTAGCCCTTGGATTGATGAAAGATTTAGATTTAATGCATGAATCTCAAACACAAGGTGATGAAGAGTCCTTTGATGATGAACAAACGCCAGAAGAGGAACAAGATTCAAACAAAAACCAAGAGAGCACTGAGCACAGTTTAGAAGAACAAATAATTGAATCGAAAGCAGAAAGCCAAGCTGATGAAGAAACTGGAGTGCTTGAGGAAGCTCAAGCTCCCATTGATTCAACATCAATAGATGAAGAAATTGACTTAACTCGAAACTTTAATGAAAACATTCACCAAACAACCTATGAAGACTATAAAATTTTTACTCCTCAGTTTGATGAGGTAATAAATGCAATTGAGTTGGCTGCACCTGAGGAGTTACAAAGGTTGAGGTTGCAACTAGATCTACTCATCGCCCCCCATCAAACAACTATTGGGAAATTAGCGAATAGATTACAAAGACTTCTTCAAGCCCAACAAAATAGAAGCTGGGATTACAACCTTGAAGAGGGCTTATTAGATACAGCTCAACTTCACAGGGTGATTGCTCGTCCGGGGGATCCTTTAAGCTTTAAACAAGAAACAGAGAGTAAGTTTAAAGATACTATTGTGTCACTGCTAATAGACAGCTCAGGGTCTATGAGGGGTCGCTCTATGACTCTAGCAGCCATTTGTGGAGACATCATTGGAAGTACACTTGAGAGATGTTATGTAAAAACAGAATTATTAGGTTTTACTACAAAACATTGGAAAGGTGGTGATTCCAGAAAAGTTTGGGTCAATAAAGGCAGTCCCTCCAACCCTGGTCGTTTAAATGATTTACGACATATTATCTTTAAATCAGCTGATGACAATTTTAGAAAGGCTAGAAAAAGCTTTGGGATAATGTTGAGGGAAGGCTTATTGAAAGAAAATGTTGATGGCGAGGCGTTGGCTTGGGCCCATCAAAGATTAAGCAAGCGCAATGAAAAGAGAAAGATATTAATTGTAATTTCAGATGGAGCACCGGTAGACGATAGCACCCTTTCTACAAATCACAGTAATTTCTTAGATAATCACTTGCGTCAAATCATCAATACAATTGAAACTCAGAGTAATGTAGAACTTCTTGCCATTGGTATTGGTCATGATGTTACTAAATATTATCAAAAATCAATCACCATAAATCGAGCAGAAGAATTAGCAGAAGCATTACTTGATAAATTAAGTGAGCTTTTCAATGATTAAAAAAAAGCTTATAATTGATAATGTTTACAGTGTAAACATATAGTTATTAACAAGGGGAAAGATGAAAATCACCAGAACTGACGGGCCTCCAGAAGATCTTCTTTATTTTGATAATGAGCTAAATCTTACTCCAGAACAAGTTGAGGATGTTGCTGAAATTTTTAATACGCCATTAACAGGCGCATACAACTGGGACTACACAGTTGCAGATAATAGAATTAAAAAGCTATACGAGCTTGGAAAGGAATTAAATTGGAATGGCTCGATAGATCTAAATTGGGACTATACTCATCCAGAAGATGAGCTGCTTACTGAGGCTGATGAAGATCTTCCCCATCAAACTCTTGAAGCTTATGAGGCGCTATCAGAGAAAGAAAAGATAGAGTTTGATAGGCATGATAATGCTGAGCTCTTAAGTCAATTTCTCCATGGCGAACAAGGAGCTCTTCTTGTTGCCTCTCAACTTACATCATGCGCTCCATCATATAATGCTAAATTGTATGCAGCCTCCCAAACTTTTGATGAGGCTAGGCATGTAGAAGTTTTCAATCGCTACTTACAAGAAAAAATTGGTATACATTACCCAATAGAGCCAAATCTAAAAGCACTATTAGATAAAATTCTTACTGACGAAAGATGGGATCTAAAATTTATAGGGATGCAAATTATTATAGAAGGTCTTGCTTTAGCGGCTTTTCAAATGCTTAAGACGCTTTCTAAAGATCCCCTTCTTACCCAACTTTTACATTATGTCATCAGAGATGAGGCAAGGCATGTAACATTTGGTATCAACTATCTTGAAGACTTTATTAAAACTTTGAGCCCAGAAGAAATTGAAGACAGGGCTGAATTTGCATATGAAGCTTGTGTTATTTCTAGAGAGCGGTTGGTTAATACCAAAACGTTACAAAAGTATCTAAAAATGACAGAAGAGGAAGCCAGAGAATTTGCATTATCAACATCTGCAAACGCAGCATTTAGGAATTTCCTATTCTCAAGAGTAATACCAAATCATTCAAGAATAGCTCATTAAACTGCCTCTATAAGCCCCAATTATGAAGCTCTAGGGATCCGATAAAATTAGAATGAACCCAATGACTTTGAATGTGATTGGAATGAACTAGAGACACCTCTAGAAAAATTTGGTGAAATTCCTCAAGCTATCTAAACAAATTTTAATATTGCCCCTCTCTTTAAGTGGCGCT
>CAYUHD010000027.1:9762-18080 GCA_964444385.1 uncultured Gammaproteobacteria bacterium | reverse complement strand
ATCAATTTCTTCAGTTGATGATTCTAAATCCTCTTCTATGGATTCCTCTGCAGCTAAAACATCTTCATTATCAATTGATTCATCTTTGAGATTGGTTTTATCTTTTGCTTTTTGTTTTTTTGCCATCTTATATATCCAATTAATGAATATATTGGGATGACCCTAGTTGAGTTCAAGGGTTAAGAGATAATTTATTTAACAGGTTTTACGTAAAGAACCATACTATGATCAACTATTTCATAGCCATTTTCACTTGCTATAGCTTCCTGACGTTTTTCAATTAACTCATCATGAAACTCTATAACTTTGCCAGTTTCTAGGCACACCATATGATCATGATGATCATCAGGAGTAATTTCATATACTGCATGGCCTTCTTCAAAATTATGTCGCATAACTATTCCAGCTGACTCAAATTGAGTAAGGACTCGATAAACAGTTGCTAGACCAACGTCCTCACCAGAAGCAATAAGCTGTTTGTATATATCCTCAGCGCTTAAATGGCGATTATCAATCGATTCCAGAGCTTCTAAAATTCGTATTCTGGGAAGAGTCGCGTTTAAACCCGCTTTTTTTAATTCAGTATTTTCTTTACTCATGAACTTTTCGATGTATCCTCTTTCAAAGTATAATCAAACCATCTCATGATGCAATTATCTAAAGCCTTTTTAATCATTATCTTATCTCTTGGTGGAGTAACTGGTTGCTCAACTTTAGCTCCCTTCAAAGTAGCGGTTTTACAAGGAAATATTATTGAAGATGAAGACGTTGAGCAGCTCGTAAAAGGGCTCTCCAAAGATCAAGTTCAATATTTGTTAGGAACCCCTCTTTTAAATAGCCCCATCCACCAAAAAAGATGGGATTATTTTTATTCAGTAAAAGTTGGTGAAACTGTAGTTGGTGAGAAAAAACTATCGCTAACATTTAACGAAGATGAGAAATTAGAAACCTGGATATTAGAAGAGATTAGCTTTGGGGGTAACTAAGAAATTTTTTGCTAACTTAACTTTATTTTAATAATTGTTTTCCAAAAGCATTTATAAATTTAATGCCCATCTTATCTATCAAGGATTGTGTAACAAAGATTTTAAGAAAAAATGGTAAACTAAAATTGGTTATAAATTTTACTTTTGTATGCCTTTCATCAATTGGTTCCAAGCTCCACAAAGCATGAAAATCTAAAAAAGGCCCCTTAGATTGAGAAATATGAACTTCAGATCCTGTCGTTTCATTTTTAGATTCAAATGAATATGTTTTATTCAAAATTGAAAATACTAACCTGCCTGAAACCATGCTCTCTCCAGAACCAGTTAATCTAGAAGATTCAAGACATCCAGGCAAAAATTCCTTGTAAGATTCAAAGTTATTTATCAAAGAAAGTATTTTATCTGGAGATGCTTGAAATGTTTCAGATCCCTCAAAGCTAGTCGACATTTTTAACTTACTAGTTGATAAACAAAAACTGCCGCAACGAGAACTGGTGAAATAAATTTAATGAAGAATCGCCATACTTTAAATACATTAAGCTGTATCCCCGAAAATTCATCGAGGGCGAGATCTGGTTTTAAAAACCATCCAGCAAAAATTGCTACCATCATGCCCCCAATTGGCATCAAAAATTGATTAGCCAAATAATCCATGGAATCAAGAAAATTTAGATCTCCTACAAATGATATTTCAGACCAATCATTAAAACTTAGGACGCTACCTATACCTATGAACCAGGCTGATAGACCTAATATCAAAGCTGCAGAAAAACGTGAAACAATATTTTCTTCTTCAAAATATGCAACACTTGGCTCTAGCAAAGAAATAGCGCTACTTAGCGCAGCAATAGACAGAAGAGCAAAAAATGCTGGTCCAATAATATTACCTAATGGCATATCAACAAATACTGATAATAAACTTATAAATACTAGTCCAGGACCCTCACCTGGCTCTAGTCCATATGCAAAAATTATAGGGAAAATAGCAAGCCCGGCTAAGATAGCAATTAAAGTGTCTAAACCAGCAACTGTTAAAGAGGTTTGAAAGATGTTTTCTTCTTGAGGCATATATGAGCCATAACACATGATGGAGCCCATGCCTAAGCTTAAACTAAAGAATGCTTGACCCATTGCTCTTAAAAATGTCGTAGCATCAACCTCTGAAAAATCTGGGGCAAATAAAAAATTTAAACCCCTGATAAAATCACCATTAATCATGGCATTTATAACCATGACCATCATCAAAATAAATAACATGGGCATTAACAAACGAACCATTCTCTCTATTCCACCGATAACGCCTGCAGAAATGATAACAATGTTTAAAGTAATAAAAATTGAATGCCAAAACATAAGTCTCGATGGGGAGGATATGACTAAATTAAACTGCTCAAGAGATGAGATCTCAGGAGTTGGGAAAGCAGAAATAATTATATAGTTCAAACAGATCCCAGCTATAACGCTATAAAAAGAAAGTATTAAAATGCCTGAAAGTAAGCCGCCCCAACCAACAGCTTGCCATTTACTTGTTTGTCCCGACTCTATTGCAGCAGTTTTCATGGCATTAACTGGACTCTTTCTAGCACGCCTACCTAGCATTATCTCTGCCATCATGATTGGCAGACCAACAGCTAGGATACATAGCAAATAAATTACTACGAAAGCTCCGCCACCCTCTGTACCTGCTTTATATGGGAAGCCCCAAATATTGCCCAAGCCCACAGCAGAGCCAGCGGCTGCCAATACAAATGTCCACTTCCCTACCCAAGATACTGTTTCAGTTATTTTTGATGAAGAAGATTCGCTCATAATATTTAGGTGTAAGGGTTATACAAAAATGCTAACGAAGTTATACAACATATTGTAACCAAGTTTGTAATTAAATTTCTTGCATTTGCATATTTAATATTTCCTTGGAAGTATTCACTGTTTTTTTTCTCAAATCTGAGAAAGCCATGAAGAGAAATTATTAGCAAAATAAGACTAGCAGGCAGATTGATCAATGAAAGTAATACAACCACCAAGCCTAAAAAGGAGAATCCAATTGCGCACCAGAGGTTTCTTGATGAAGAAGGTTCGCCTTCCCAACCCCAGATAATGCCACCTAGAAAAGCAACTACAATCCCTCCATATATTGCTAATGCCTGGATTGATTTAAAAGCTAGAGTTGAATTAAGAACCCATGGAATTAAAGCAAAAAAAACAAATAAGCTAAAACCCCAATATATTAAAGTTACTTTAGTCTCCTGCATAAATTGCCTCAAAATTTGCAAATAGTTCCAACAGATTCATAATTATGAGAATCATTATGAATGCTAAGAGTAATAATATCATCGTCAAGAATAAAAATGCCTCAAGAAATTATCACTTGAGTGATAAATATCAAGCAGGCTTAGTTTTAGAAGGCTGGGAAGTAAAAGGATTAAGAAATGGTAAGGTTGATGTTAAAGACTCATACGTAACTCTTAAGAACAAAGAAGCATGGGTTATAGGCTTAAAAATTGATCCTCCAGCATCTCTAAAAAACGATCACATAGATCCAACGAAATCAAGATAATTGCTTTTAAATAAGAGAGAGATAAACAACATACTTGAAGCAATTAGCCAGAAAGGTCTCACCTGTGTATTGATAGCAATCTACTGGAAAGAAAATAAGATAAAGTGTGATATTGCTATAGGCAAAGGCAAGAAAACCTACGATCAAAGAGAAGATGTTAAACAAAGAGACTGGAATAGAGAAAGGCAAAGAATTCTAAAAAATTCAAATCGTTAATCATTTTCATATATAATCTCACACCCCATGGGGGCGAATTGGGTTCGACGTTTTTATTGGATTCCAAAGCGCATGCCAAGATTGTGGTAACTCTTGTAAAACATACTACAAAAAAAATTAGTTGCAGAAAACGACAACTACGCTTTAGCCGCTTAATTGGCTAACCAATGCAAAAATTGTCTATGGTTTGAAGCATTGGCAAAATACATAGTCTAGCTTTATTGTGGAGTCTTAACGCAGTAACGTGAAACCTAATCTAGACTAACCTGTTAATACCCTGCTCTTCGGGTCATTGAGGTGAAACAAAAAGAATGAGCTAAGCATGTAGAAGTCAGGCTGAAGAACTAACGGACGCGGGTTCAATTCCCGCCGCCTCCACCATCTTATCTAAAGAGTGCTGTTAAAATGCTCTAGCATTCTTTTATATAGCATTAAGCGATTCTTGGGCAACCTAAACCCATGCCCTTCCCTTGGAACAATAATTAACTCATGTTCCTTGCCTGCCTCCTCTAACGCATCTGCCAAGGCATATGCATGCTCAATTGGAGCTCTTACATCCTCTTTGCCTGAAACTATGATTATAGGTGCTTCTAATTTATCTACATTTTTTACAGGAGACATAGCTGCAAGCTTGGTTGGATCAGTGCCCAAAGTCTTGTCAAGAAACTTACCACCCCACTTGATGCCTTTGATATCTCCTTCGTTATACATCATCTCTAAATCAAATACGCCGATATATGCTACGGATGATTTAAATAAATCTGGCCTTAACATGGGTGCCATAGCTGCAGAATAGCCGCCAAAGCTAGCACCATAAATTCCAACCCTATCTGGATCAGCAATCCCTTGATCTATCATCCATTCTGTTGCTTCAATAATATCTTCCTGTGTGTCACCACCCCATTCTCCAAAACCTAATTTTGTAAACTCTTTTCCATAACCAGTTGAGCCCCTAAAATTAACTTTTACTACCGCATAGCCTGCTTGTGAAAATATGTGAGTATCTGGATCAAATCCCCAATTATCTCTTGCATGTGGGCCACCATGAGGAATTACAATTAATGGCGCTCTTTGACCCTCTTGCTGATTTTTTGCTCGCGTGTAATATCCGTGGATAAGCACTCCATCAGAATTTGTAAAGTTAAATGGAATCTCTGCCTCAAGATCAGCATCATCTATTTCAGGCCACTTAGTAAGAAGATATTTCATCTGGTTTTTTACCATGTCATAAAGATAATATTTAGGTGATGAAACCGAATCTCGTATAGCTAAAATAGCCTTGTCACGATTTTTGGTCAGAGCAACCAGGCCAATCTCTTTCTTATCAAAGACCTCAATATTTCCATTGAATGCTTGCACGGCTTGCAAAATTGAGTTTTGTAAATCACTGTCAATATCAAACCAATAAGCTTTTGCGTACCCAGGGTTAATTGTTACACCGAGAACGACATCATCAATGATTTGAGGATATGCATCGTATTTCGGATGATGGAAAACTATCTCTGTCTCTCCTGTTTGAGCATCAATTGCCTTTAACTGATAAGTCGAGGTTTCAGTACTATCTAGAATATGAATGGTTGAGTCATCTTTGGAAATATTAACTGGATAGATCTCCCCTTCCCCAAATGGTGTCTTGCTTAAAATCTCCCAATCCTTTTTTTTAGAGGCACGGTACATAGTTACTGTGTTGTTTTCAACATCACTCCCTACTGCAAACCTAGGCACTCCCTTGCTATCAGTAACTATTGAGCCCCCTGCTAGTGGAGATTTCCCTAATCTTTTTTGTTGGCCATTGTATACATTTATTCTTACAGCTGTTGCATAAGCCCCTGTGTTAGATTTTCCCCATGGATATGCAGCTAAAACTACATGCTTTTCATCATCTTCAAGAATATTTTCAATATATCCACTAGACATTTTATCTATAACTTTACCTTTTGTTTTTTGTTGGCCTGCTCTACTTCTCATACCAAAAATATATGCAGGCTTAGAAGAATCATAATTAATACCGAAATATTCTCCACCTGAGTCTCGACCTGATTTTTTATCGTAGTAACCAATACGAATAAGAAGACGTTCATTGTTGACCCAGCTATAAGCTGCTACTTCCTCTTCTTTTGGGAAGGTGATGGTGTTGATTAGACTTAAATCATTGGCATCAAAAATAGTAAGTCCTTTTTTTTCATCAGGCATTTTTGTCATCACACTGATCATCTTGCCATCTGGAGAAATGTCAACATCTGTATAAGATGGGAGGGAGCTAAACCTTTCAACAAATTCTTCGCTGACACCAAGCTCAGCCATTAAATTAAAGTTTAGTAGTAGAATTAGGGCGAGATATAAATGTTTCATTTGTAAAGCTTACTTTACATACTTAAATTGATCAATAATATTAATCAGTGTTTAAAAAATAAACGTAAAGGAGGATATAAATAAAAGTAGACAGATTAATTGAAGATCATTAAACTAGCGAATCTGATATTTAAAGATATGGCTAATAGTAAACAATCAATCAAAAGAGCGCGTCAGAATTCTGACAGATATAAGCTTCGGCACTCTCAAAGATCCCAAGCTAGAACAGCTGTTAAGGCTGTCCGTAATGCAATAGCTGAAAATAATAAAGAATCAGCTACAGAACTTCTTAAAACTGCTCAAAAAGTTTTGGACTCCGCTTCTGCAAAAAAAGTGATTCATAAAAATGCTGCTGCCAGAACAAAGAGTCGCTTAGCTAAAGCTTTAAAAGCAATAAGTTAATCTTTACTTCCAGACATCTTATTTACAATCTTTCCTAGTAATGTATTTGTTTCATCTCCAGTAAACCCAGAGATAGCAACAACCCCCTCGCTATTAAGATTTAAAGAGGATATTTTCTTATTAATTAGATTAATAAGACTATTTTGAGTCTCCTCATCAAGCGTGTCTTTTTTGTTAAGAGCAATCCATATACTTTTATCTAATAAACTTGGGTCATAGGTTTTTAATTCATTTAAAAGAACATAAAGCTGCTCTTCAATTGATCGTTCAGCATTTTGTGGGTCCAATAAAATTAGTAAATGGCCAGTCCTAGAAATATGTTTAAGAAAATTTAAACCTAGACCTGCTCCTTCAGAGGCTCCTTCAATCAAGCCTGGTATGTCAGCAATAATAAATGATGTTTCATATATCTGAACCGTGCCTAGATTGGGGCGAAGTGTCGTAAAAGGATAATCTCCAATTTTTGGACGAGCCGCTGAGACGCTATTTAAAAAAGTTGACTTGCCGGCATTTGGAAATCCGACCAAGCCAACATCTGCCAAGGAACGTAACTCTAGCCTTATAGAAAACTCATCGCCAGGCCAGCCAAGAGTATGACGCCTTGGTGCTTGATTTGTACTAGATTTAAACCTGAAATTTCCAGCACCTCCCTCACCACCTTTAGCAATCAGATAATCTTTTTCTTCTTCACAGCAATCATAAATTACTTTATTAGAGATAGAATCAAAGACCACGGTACCTTTAGGAACCATCACAAATAAATTTTCTGCATCTTGCCCAGTTCTCTTATTGCCTGCACCTGACTGACCATTTTTAGCAATTAAATATTTTTGATTACGGAAATCTACTAAGGTATTAAGATTGGGATCGACTCTAAAAATGATATCCCCACCTTTGCCTCCATCCCCACCGTCAGGCCCACCACGAGGAATAAATTTCTCCCTCCTGAAACTTGTACAACCGGCGCCACCCTTTCCAGCCCTTGCTTCTAGCAGAGCTTCGTCGATGAAATTCATGATTTACTGAGAGATGACGTTGGCTGTCTTTTTTTGCTTAATGCCTTTGTAAGTAAACTGCACTTGACCAGCTGCAGTAGCATACAAAGTGTGGTCTTTGCCCATTCCAACATTCTCACCAGGATGAGTGTTAGTTCCTCGTTGGCGAATTATAATTTCACCGGGCTTAACAGTTTGACCGCCAGAACGCTTAACACCAAGTCTCTTCGAGTTGGAATCTCTCCCGTTTTTACTGGAACCACCTGCTTTCTTATGTGCCATTCCTATTTACCCACGTTAATTTCTTTAATTTTGATTTGAGTATATCTTTGCCTATGACCGACTTTTCTCATACTATTTTTTCTTCTTCTAAATCTAAGTATTGAAAGTTTTTTACCTTTCACTTCTTCAACTATCTCAGCAACAACTTTAGCATTTTCAATATATGGCTGTCCGATCTGAACATTATCACCGTCAACATACAGCATGACATTTTCAAAAGCATGGTCAATGCCTGATTCTTCTTGCAAAAGGTCAACCTCTAACGTTTGTCCTAACTCAACTTTATGTTGTTTTCCGCCTGATTCTATTACTGCGTACATAGTTCTCTCTAAAGGTGGCAAAATATACGCTTTCTAAAGGAAATTATCAATACTTATGTATAATTTTAGACTTCTAATTATTTAAGATGTATACGCTCAATAAAAGTACTCAAGCTGAACTCAACAGAGTTCAGGCTATCATTAAAAAAGAGCTTGCTTCTGAAAAAATTATTCAAGAAATATATGAATATATTTTTAATGCAGAGGG
>CAYUHD010000027.1:0-9662 GCA_964444385.1 uncultured Gammaproteobacteria bacterium | reverse complement strand
TTGCTTCTGAAAAAATTATTCAAGAAATATATGAATATATTTTTAATGCAGAGGGTAAAAAAACTCGGGCATTATTGTGTCTGCTTGCATCAAAATCTCGACATATAAAACCTACTAATAGGATCAATCTAGCAAGTATTATTGAACTTTTACATACTGCAACATTGGTCCATGACGATGTCGTGGATGAATCAGACCTTAGGCGCGGCACTAAATCTGTAAATCAAGTATGGACAAATTCATATAGTGTCTTGATGGGTGACTTTATATATTCAAAAGCCTTTATTTTGATGGTGAAGCTAGAAATTTCAACTATCTTAGATGAATTAGCTAAAGCAACCAATGATATTGCTAAGGGAGAAATCATTCAGCTAGAGCTATTTGAAAAAAAACAATTGATTCAGCTTAAAGACCTGCTCAAAGTGAGTTATCTCAAAACAGGCAGGCTCTTTGAAGCATCTGCTAAAACTGGAGCAATGCTTGCAAATAGATCAAACAAAGAAATTAAAACTTTTGGCTTATTGGGAAAGGCTTTGGGAACTGCTTTCCAAATTCAAGATGATATCCTAGATTATGAAGCATTAAAACTTGATACAGGCAAACCTGCCATGAAAGATTACAAGGAAGGGAAAATTACATTTCCATTATATTTTGCATTGCAAAATGCAAAACCAAAAGATCGAAAATTTATCATGGAAAATTTAGGTCGAACAAAGATCTCTAAAAAATACCAAAATAAAATTTATCGATTAATACAAAATGATCAGACTCAACAAAATATAAATGCTTTGTTAGAAAAATATACTAAAGAGACTCAAACACATCTTAATAATTTGAGGCATCTCTCCTGCTACAAAGAAATGTTAAACTTAATTGCGTTCTCTAAAATAAGAAAAATATGACATTCAAACCAGCCTCAACCTATGCCAAAAAAGATTTGGTCGCTTGTGGAAACGGAGATCTCTTTGGACCAAATAATGGTCGCCTTCCAGCAGATGAAATGTTGATGTTTGATACTATTGATCAAATTGATAAGACATCAGGAAAATACTCTAAAGGAAAAATTATTGCTCATCTAAATATTGAAGATAGTTTATGGTTTTTTAAGGTGCATTTTAAATCAGATCCAGTAATGCCAGGATGTCTAGGTCTGGATGCCATGTGGCAACTACTAGGATTTTATCTTTGCTGGTTAAAATTACCTGGGTATGGAAGAGCATTGGGTGCTGATAAAGTTAAATTCTTTGGACAAGTAACTCCTGATGCAAAAATTGTCAGGTATGAAATTGATATGAAGAGAGTAGTTAACAGAGGAGCGATTGTTGGGTTTGCAGATGGCAATATGTTCGTTGATGATCGTCATGTCTATTCAGCAGATGGCTTGAGAGTAGGCTTATTTAAAGATACTAGTGAATTCTGATGAAAAATGTAGTTGTAACTGGCATGGGTATAGTCTCGTGTATAGGCACAGGTCTTCAAGAAGTATTAAGTAATCTTAAGCAAGGAACATCTGGTATATCTAAAAATTTAACCTATAAAGATATGGGGTTTAGAAGCCATGTCTCTGGATCAATTGACATTAATTTATCTGAATTGATAGACAGAAAGATTCTTCGCTTTATGAGCGAGGCCTCAGGATTTGGATATATTGCTGCTCAGGAAGCCATAGCCAATGCATCGATAAATCTTGAGGAGATAGACACTAAACGAATTGGCATAGTGGCAGGATCAGGTGGAGCATCTCCTGCAGCTCAAATAGAAGCATCAGATATTGCAAGAGATAGAGGACCAAAGAGAATTGGACCTTATGCGGTTACAAAAACAATGGGTAGTACTGTTTCAGCAATTCTAGGGACTACCCTCAAGATTAAAGGGGTGAATTATTCCATTTCATCTGCTTGCTCAACAAGTGCTCATTGTGTGGGTCATGCAGCAGAGCTCATTCAATTAGGCAAACAAGATATTATTATCGCAGGCGGAGCTGAACAAGAGCATTGGACCTCATCATCCCTGTTTGATGCAATGGGAGCCCTCTCCTCGCAATATAACGACGCTCCTGAAAAAGCCTCAAGACCTTTTGATATCAATAGGGATGGCTTTGTCATTGCTGGAGGTTCTGGAATGCTCATCCTTGAAGAAGAGGAGCATGCAATTAAAAGGAATGCTCCCATTATTGCAAGATTGGAAGGTTATTGCGCAAATTCTGATGGCTATGACATGGTGTCCCCCTCCGGTGAAGGGGCTATTCGTTGTATGAGTGAAGCAATTGAAGCCTATGGATCTGATGTTGATTATATTAATGCGCATGGGACCAGTACACCAGTTGGAGATCTTGCAGAATTAGTAGCAATAAAAGAAGTTTTTGGAAATAATGCACCTGTTATTGGATCTACAAAATCAATGACAGGCCATTCACTGGGTGCAACTGGTGCTCAAGAAGCTATTTACTCTATTTTAATGATGCAAAATAGCTTTATTGCACCTTCTATCAATATAGATACATTAGTTGAAGAAGCTGAAGGGCTCAAAATTTCTCAATCAATGAGTGAACAAAATATAAATGCCGTGATGAGTAACTCATTTGGCTTTGGCGGAACTAATGCAAGTCTCATTTTTAGTAACTAGCTAAAAATTTATATTTAAGCTAAGCGTGATCCATTTACTACCTCTTTTTGAGGGATTGTTAAAATGATACTTCCGTCAGGTTGTATGAATCCTGTAACAAGACATTCTGACATAAATGGTCCTATTTGCTTTTTTGGAAAATTGATCACTGCAGCAACTTGAAGTCCAATTAAGGACTCGGGATCATAATGATCTGTAATTTGTGCAGAGGATTTTTTAATGCCTATCTCTTCTCCAAAATCTATTTGCATTTTTATTGCAGGTTTAATCGCCTCCTTAAATATCTCAGCCGATAAAATGGTTCCAACACGGATATCTACCCTCTCAAATTCTTTCCAAGTTAAGTCATTCATTGTCATTCCTCATTTGATAATATTTTTTTTATGAAAGTTGTTTCTTCGATGTTAAAAGGTGACCCATCTTGACGAAAAATATCGTGAAACCATAGCTCTGGTTCAATTAAGCTTTCGCCCTCCTTAACTAGCTCACCTTTGTCCCTTCGTTCATTTAAATATAAAATTGTTTCCCAGTTAAAATTAGTTTGACTGCGTCCAGCTACCAAACCCCAGTTATAACAAGCAATATTATGTTCTTTGAAAATGGGAAGGCAAAATTCAAAAGTAGTGCCATATTCTCTCGCCATATATTCAGTGCACATTAAAGGCCTGCCAATTTTTCTTAATCTTTCGATGGTCGGTTGGAGTTTTTCAGCCTCGTATGTATGAAAAGTAATAATGTCAGATTTGCTCTCATTTAGAGAAATGATTGAATCTCCAATTGAGCCATCTAGACACGAAGTTAAAGGTTGTGAGGGTCTAATCTCATGAGCCCAATTCCAAACATATTCAAGGAATGTGTATGATGTCTCTCCTATGCCAAACTGCCCTGGTTCATTGTATAGATCCCACATTAAAATTCTCTCATCTTCCTTATATAAATCCAGAAGCTGTTGGGTAAATCTTTGTAATCTTTCTAGATGTTTTTTAGTATTTGACTCAAAGATCTCAGTGACAATTTGATGACCGGGACTTTGCTTCCATCCGGAATTATGGATTCCTCTCACTGGGAGTGGCTGTGGCCCTAGCTGAGGAAATGGGTAATGGCAATCATCAAATAGCACAATGATGGGCTTCATTTCAAAGGCCTTGCAGCAATCTAAGAAATGGTTAAAGCGGATAAGGAATTGATCTTTCTCCTTCCATAAAAGATCATGTAAATAAACTCTTAAAGTGTTAAACCCAAGATCTTTTGCCCAAGAAATCTCTTTAGTAATCTCCTCAAGATTAAATGTACCATCTTGAAACATCTCAATTTGATTAATGCATGAGCTTGGAAGAAAATTACAACCAATTAACCAACCTTGCTTGTTATACCAACTAATTGCCTCGTCTGGCGTCCAAACGCTCACATTTAGTCTCTATCATCCCACCACGGAAAAAAGTCAGGCATGTCTGAAGATATAAGATTTTTAAATATTGCTGGGCGTTTCTCTAAAAAGGAATTAACTCCCTCTTTTGCATCATCTGAAGCTCCCCTAGAATCAATAGCTTTACTTTCAATCACATGCGCATCATAAGGATCGGTTTGCCCAAAAGATCTCCAGAGCATTTGTCTAGTTATAGCTATAGATATTGGCGCAGATTTCTCAACAAGTGCCTGAGCTATACTTATAGCATCTTTTATTAAATTTTCTGGCTTGTGAATACTAGAAATTAATGAGATATCTAGAGCTTCCTGAGATTCTATTATTCGCCCAGAGAATGTTAAATCCAAAGCTTTAGAGATTCCTACAATTTTTGGAAGAAACCAACTGCTGCATGCATCAGGAACAATCCCCCTGTTATTAAAAACAAATCCGAACATCGCATCTTCAGATGCTATACGAATATCTCCAGGAAGTTGCATAGACGCTCCGATGCCAACTGCAGGACCATTACAGGCAAAAATAATTGGCTTTAAAAATTTGTACATTCTCAATGTAAGAATGCCGCCTGAGTCTCTTCTGAAATCATTCTCTTGCACAGCAAACTTATCAAAAGAAGGGTTAAATGTATCTTTACCACTGCTTAGATCAGCACCCGCACAAAACCCTCGGCCTTTTCCAGAGATGATAACTGCCTTTAGATCATCGTCATCTTCTATTAAATCAAAAGCGCTTATTAACTCTTCCATCATTAGAAATGTAAAAGCGTTTAATTTTTCTGGTCTATTTAAAAAAAGAACGGCAAGATTTTCATGTCGCTCTAATATAATAGTTTTGAAATCCACTTAAATCTAGAAAGGTATATCATCCTCTGATATTTGAGATGTTTGCGATTGGTCTGGTTGAGAAGTTGGTTGAGATTGATCATAAGCTCCCCCATCTCCTGAAAATTTTTTGCCTCCAAGCATATTCATTTCATTGCCAAGTATTTCTGTAGTGTATCTATCATTTCCATCTTTATCTTGCCATTTTCTGGTTTGCAGTTTCCCTTCAACATAAAGTTGAGAACCCTTATCAAGATATTGCTCTGCGATTTCTGCTAATTTTCCAAAGAAGACCACTCTATGCCATTCTGTTTTTTCTCTTTGCTCGCCTGAATCTTTATCTTTCCAAGATTCTGAAGTTGCAATAGAAAGTGTAGCGACTGCAGTATTTGTTTGTGTATATCGCATTTCAGGTTTTTGACCTAAATTACCTACCAAAATTACTTTATTTACTCCTCTAGCCATAATTACCTCTTATAATTATCTAAGTTTAACTCGAAACAAATCAGCTGGATAAAAATTCTGCAAATAAATGGAAAAAATTTCTATAAAAGGTGCCCGGACACATAATCTTAAGAATATCTCTATTGAAATTCCTCGTGGAGAATTAATAGTTATAACTGGGCTATCCGGATCTGGAAAATCCTCTCTCGCATTTGATACGATCTACGCTGAAGGCCAAAGGCGATATGTTGAGTCTCTTTCAGCATACGCAAGACAGTTTTTATCAATGATGGAGAAACCAGATGTTGATCAGATTGAAGGGCTCTCTCCAGCAATATCTATTGAGCAAAAGTCTACTTCGCATAACCCCAGATCAACAGTTGGCACTGTAACAGAAATATATGATTATCTCCGCTTGTTATATGCACGAATTGGAATTCCAATTTGCCCAAATCACAATGAAGAATTGTCTGCAAAAACAATCAGTGAAATATGTGATGAAATATATTCGCTTGGTTATGATAAAAAAATCATGGTTATGGCTCCGGTTATTAGGGGCAAAAAAGGCGAGCATCTTGGGGTATATGAAGACTTAAAAACCGAAGGCTTTGTACGGGTTAAAATTAATGATCTGGTATATCCGCTCGATGAATTTCCATCTTTAAATAAGAATAAAAAACATAATATTTCAGCTATTGTTGATAGATTGAAGTTGGAAAAAGATGATGACAATCGATCAAGACTTTCTGAGTCAATAGATACTGCTCTCAACCTATCTGATGGACTAATTCAAATTGAGGTAATCGATGATAAGTCAGAAGCGCTGCTATTTTCTTCTAATTTTTCCTGTTCTCAATGTGGATATTCTGTATCTGAGTTAGAACCAAGAATGTTCTCCTTTAACAATCCTTTTGGAGCATGTGAAAAATGTGATGGATTGGGGGTGATTCAGTATTTTGATGAAAAAAAATTAATATCCGATGTATCTGCAACAATTAATAAAGGAGCTATCAAAGGATGGAATAGAAGGAATAGGTTCTATTTCCATCAATTAAAATGTTTAGCTAAGCACTACAAGTTTGATCTAGATACTCCATGGGAATCTTACTCAGAAGAAATACAAAATATTCTTCTCTGGGGATCTAAGGATAAGATTAACTTCTCTAAAAGCTTTAGGAGTGGAAGTAAAATAGTAAGGCAACATCGCTTTGAAGGAATTATTCCTAATAGCGAAAGAAGGTTTAAGGAAACGGACTCAGAATTTATCAGAAATGAGCTTGCAAAGATGCTTTCAGATAGCCACTGTAATTCATGTGAAGGATCAAGGCTAAAGAAAGAATCAAGGAATATATTTGTTAATGGAACTCCGGTTCAAAATATTACAAATCATAAAATTTCTGATGCTTTAACATTTTTTCACAATCTTAAACTTGATGGTGCCAAGGCAATTATTGCTGAAAAGATTTTAAAAGAAATTAAAGAGCGTCTTACATTCCTTGAGGATGTTGGACTTAATTATTTAACGTTAGATAGGAGTGCTGGCACCCTTTCAGGAGGAGAGGCTCAGAGAATCAGACTGGCTAGTCAAATTGGATCTGGTCTTGTAGGCGTAACTTATGTGCTCGATGAGCCATCAATCGGGCTTCATCAAAGAGATAACGAAAAGCTAATTAAAACCCTTAATCACCTGAAAGATCTAGGAAATACAGTAATAGTTGTAGAGCATGATGAAGAAGCTATTAGAAGTGCAGATCATATTATTGATATTGGTCCAGGTGCGGGTAAACATGGTGGAGAGATTTGCGCTCAAGGAAAATTAAAAGATATCTTAAAAAGTAAAAAATCTATGACTGCAGCCTACTTGTCTGGGGAAAGAAAGATCGATTTTCCTAAAAATACTAAGAAACCAGATAAATTTATTGAAATACTTGAAGCTTATGAAAATAATTTGCAACACATAAATGTGAAAATTCCAATTGGTGTCTTTACTTGCATCACCGGTGTCTCTGGCTCTGGAAAATCATCACTAATCAATCAAACTTTGATGCCTATGAGCAGTTTTTTGCTTAATAAAGCAAATCTAAACAAAGAAATCAAATGTAAACAAATTAAAGGTCTGGAACATTTAGATAAAGTAATCGGGATAGATCAAGCTCCCATAGGACGAACTCCAAGATCTAATCCAGCAACCTATACAGGCCTCTTCTCACATATAAGAGATCTATTCTCACAATCTCAGGAAGCTAGAACAAGAGGATACAAGCCAGGAAGGTTCAGCTTCAATGTAAAGGGGGGAAGATGTGAGGCATGTCAGGGCGATGGGATGATAAAAGTAGAAATGCATTTTTTAGCAGATATTTATGTTAACTGTGATATTTGTGGTAGTAAAAGATATAACGAGCAAACTCTTGAAGTGAAATACAAAGACAAGAATATTGCAGAAGTTCTAAGCATGACAGTTGAGGAAGCTATTGAATTCTTTCAGGCAATTCCTGCAATTAAAAACAAGCTACAGACATTGTATGATGTGGGCTTAACTTACATAACACTTGGGCAGTCTGCTACCACTCTCTCAGGAGGAGAAGCTCAAAGAATTAAGCTTGCTAAAGAGCTTTCAAAAAGAAGCACTGGAAAGACACTATTTACTTTAGATGAGCCCACTACAGGCCTCCACTTCTATGATATTGAATTATTGCTAAGAGTCCTAAAGAGATTATCAGATCAAGGAAATACTGTCGTAGTAATTGAACACAATTTAGATGTCATTAAATCAAGTGATTGGATAATTGACCTTGGCCCAGAAGGAGGAGGTGACGGAGGGCTAATTATAGCTGAAGGGCCTCCAAGCAAAGTTGCTCAGTCTAAAAAATCTTATACAGGAAAATATTTAAAAGAAGCTCTAAAAAACTAAACTACTGAGCCTTCTTTGAGCTCAGGTTCCGATATATCAGGCGAACCGTCTATCTCCCTATCAACCCATTCCACATATGCCATGTCAGCTTTATCTCCTGGTCTAAAACCAGCTTTGATGATTCTAAGATAGCCACCAGGTCTATCTTTCGACTTCACGGCTATTTCAGTAAAAAGTTTATTCACAGCTGAATCAAGTCTAAGTGTATTGAATGCCCTTCTTCTATTTGCAACAGAATCATCTTTAGCCATTGTAATTAAAGGCTCTATGAAAGATCGTAACTCTTTAGCCTTAGGGAGTGTTGTTTTAATTAATTCTCTTTCAATAAATGCAATAGCAAGATTCTTCATCAAAGCTTTGCGATGAGAAGAGTTCCTGTTTAATTTTCTACCTGATTTTCTATGTCTCATTTTATTAACCCATTGGTGGCCAATTCTCTAATATTGTGCCAAGAGAAAAGCCTTTAGATGCAAGAACATCCTTAATTTCATTTAAAGATTTTTTACCTAAATTGGGAGTTTTTAATAAATCAAACTCTGTCCTTTGAAGCAGATCACCAATTAAGAAAATGCTCTCAGCTTTTAAGCAATTAGTAGAACGAACCGTGAGCTCTAATTCTTCAATTGATCTCATCAAGAATGGATCAAAGTCATTCTGATCTTTCTTCGCCTCTTGTTCTGCTATAGCGTCTAAATCCACAAAAGCAGCTAACTGTTGCTGCATAATTGTTGCAGCATGTTCTATAGCTTTCTTTGGATTAAGTGTTCCATCAGTTTCTAATTCAACTATTAATTTATCCAAATCAGTTCTTTTTTCAAATCTTGCATTCTCAACCGTATAAGCCACTCTTCTTACTGGGCTAAAAGAAGCATCTACTTTCAAAGCTCCTACGACAGCCTCTTCTTCGCTTCTTAGATCTGCAGGCTCATAACCTCTTCCACTTTTAACAGTTGCTGTTAAAGATAGGCTCACTTTATCCACCAATGAAGCAACATGATGCTCCGAATCAGGTAACTCAACGTTACCTGGGACTTCGAAAGAATTAGATGTAACCTCGCATGGACCTGAAACATCTAGTTTAATTACTGCACTTGTTCCCTCAATAAGGCTAATAGGCATATCCTTAAGATTTAACAATATATCAATGACGTCCTCTCTCACACCTTCAAGCGTTGAGTACTCATGAGAAATGCCATCAATAGTGACATCAGTTATAGCTGCCCCTGGCATAGAAGATAAAAGTATTCTTCTTAAAGCGTTACCCAATGTGTGGCCAAAACCTCTTTCTAATGGTTCTAATGTAATTTTCGATGTATTGTTGTCTAAGTCATCAACCTGAATGTCAGTTGGGACTAAAAGATCTATTACTGATGTTTGCATAATTTCCTTCCGTTTTTACGTTTTATTTTGAATAAAGCTCAACTATGAGATTTTC